>CALAVF010000183.1 GCA_937892315.1 uncultured Prevotellaceae bacterium
CCTAACGGTGAGAGCATTCACTATTACTGCTGATGGATTAATTCTTCAATTGGCGATTTTCGAATTACATCAAGTAAAAGCAAACACTTCCTTTTCCTTATGTCTTGTTAAACTTTTATATCATATTCTCGTTTTTTTTGATAGTTATTATCAGTTCTCTCAGCCATCCCAAAATGGCATGATGTATAAGATTCGTTGCAAATGTACGATTTATTTTTGATGTTTCATGCGTTTTTAAAGAAGAAAACTGTGGTTTGAGGATTATTTCAGCAGTTTCTTCCCTTCTACCATTCCAGCCCTTCTTTTGTTTTTGTATTATTTTCACGCAGATTCATCATCCAATGGAATGATGGTATATAGGTTCTGTATAAAAAATTCAACAGCCTCTTGCAAAGGAGACAAATCATTTTGTATGGTGTCCCACACGAGGTCGGAATTGATGTCAAAGTAGCCGTGAGCAATATGGTCACGCATACCCATCACTTGTTTCCACGGTATTTCTGGACGAGAAGGCAGTAATTGCTTCTTTGTAATGGCATCAACTTTTTTGAAACCTTCACCAATTGCTTCAATAAGCATACAATTGGCTGCCAATGTTTTCATTCCATCGGCAGATATGAGCCAAGCGTCAGGGTTGTCAATGCCTTTGTTCCATTCCTTCACATCAAGAATGGCATGATGTATCTGCTCAAGCAAGTCTTCTACTATTTGTAGTTGCCGGTATGACAGTGATTCCATCTCGTTCTATCTGTTTACGGAAAAATGGACGCATGTGACGGTGCTCCTGTATCAAATCAACATCGCAGCCTAACAACTCTTTCAGATATTGGGCAGCCGCAATGTGGTTCATGAATTTGGGAGGCATGGTCACGAACAAATCGACATCGCTTCCTTCATGCTGTTCGTTTCTGGCTACAGAGCCGAACAGCAACATGGAAGTAATACCAAATCTCGATTGCAACTCCTCTGCATGAGACCTGATGATGTCCACATATTCTTTTCTTGTCCTCATATCTATATGTATTCTCACTTGCAAAGATACAACGAATTTTATAGATTCAAAACTTTTCGAAGGAATATTTGCAAAGCCTTATAAAAAAGTTGTTGCGTTTCATGGGTTTCCCCCACAAAACGCAACAATTATCAAGAAGCAAACACTTCCTTTTCCTTATGTCTTGTTAAACTTTTATGTCATATTCTCGTTATTTTGATTGTTATATTGTTATTATCATGATTTCTTTTAGAACACGTCTGAATGCGTGCCTGTATCAACAAGAATCAAATACAGTTGGCTGTCATTCTGTTGCCATATTAGCAACCAATCGGGTTGTAGATGGCATTCCCAACAACCTTTATATTTGCCTTGCAGTTTGTGAGGCTTATATTCTTTGGGAAGTTTGCCTTTCTCTTGAAGAATGTCAAGTGCGGTCGTAAAGACTTGAACATCAAGTCCACGACGGACGCAGAGTTTCAGAGAACGCTTAAACTGACCAGTATAGATGACCTCGTACATGGTTATCCAAGGATTTGTTTCAATAAATCTTCAGAATTCTTTGCGTGGTAAAGATTTCCTTTGCGAATATCATCAAGCCCTTTCTCTATTCCGCTTTTACGTTCCACACGGACATTCCACCCCATCTTTTTCGACAGAGTTCTCAAGAAACTCACGTCGGCATGGGGCAATGTCAGATTCAATGTTTGATAAGATGTTGTTGAATTCGTATTCACAGAGGTTTTCTTTTATTGTTCTGTTTGCAAAATTACAAAAGTTTTTGCAAACAACAATTGTTTTGAGGAAAAAAGTGAAAAAAGTCTGCTTAAATGGTGACTTTCAATTTTCACTCCTGTCTCTCACCCGTTTCTTTCGGAGACGATGCCCAATGTCTTCCCAACTCTTTTGCCAATGTCTTCCCAACTCTGTTGCCAATGTCTTCCTCGCCCTCATGCCCGTCATCTCGGACGACTGTGTTCCGTGTCTTCCGAGTTCTCATGCCCGTATCTTGCTCCGCCTCTTGCCC
>CALAVF010000184.1 GCA_937892315.1 uncultured Prevotellaceae bacterium
GAGTTGTCCGATGAGTGTGTGGATGAGATAATGAATGGTACGGAGAAGGAGGTTTTTAGTTTTTGTAACTATGAGGGTATAATTCATTATATTGAGTTGCAGCGTGAGAATTCGGCGAGTCAGACGGAGCAGCAGTGGGCAAATCAGTACAGTAAGGAGGTATGTTGTTCGGAATGTAATGGTGATAGGTTGAGTCGAGAGGCGTTGAGTTTCAGAATAGGTGACAAGAATATAGCGGAGTTGGCGAAGATGGATATAAAGCAACTTGATGATTATTTATATTCAGTTGTGTCTCAATTATCTGAGAAACAGAAGCAGATAGCATCAGAGATATTGAAAGAGATTCATAAGCGTTTGGGTTTTATGTTGGATGTGGGGTTGAGTTATCTGACGCTGTCACGACTGAGCAACTCGCTGTCGGGTGGAGAGAGCCAACGCATCAACCTGGCAACCAGTTTGGGCTCATCGCTGGTGGGCAGCATGTACATTCTGGACGAACCAAGCATCGGGTTGCATTCGAGAGACACGCAACGGCTCATTCGAGTGTTGCAGAAACTGCAGCAGTTGGGCAATACGGTGATTGTGGTGGAACACGACGAGGAAATCATGCGGGCAGCGGATTACATTGTCGATATTGGACCTGATGCGGGACGATTGGGAGGTGAGATTGTGTATGCAGGTGTGCCGAATCCCGACCCCAAGAAGGTGAAGGGGGTGAAGTCCCACACTTTGGACTATCTGACTGGTGTTGAGACGATTGCCATCCCAGAGAGTCGCCGACCTTGGAACAACTACATTTTGGTGAAGAATGCAAGGGCTAACAACCTGAAGGGTATCGATGTGAAGTTTCCGCTGAATGTGATGACGTGTGTCACGGGAGTGTCTGGTTCGGGCAAATCGACGCTGGTGAGAGACATCCTGTTCTGTGCCCTGAAGCGGCATTTAGGAGAGACGGGAGACAAACCCGGGCTGCATTCGGGGTTGGAGGGCGACATGGACATGATTCAACACGTGGACTTTGTGAATCAGAACCCTATCGGCACATCCTCACGCTCAAACCCTGTGACGTACATCGGAGCATGGGACGAAATCCGAAAACTGTTTGCGAATCAGCAATTGGCGAAGCAGATGGGGTATTCGCCCGCTTACTTCTCGTTCAACACGGAGGGTGGACGCTGCGAGGAATGCAAGGGAGAAGGCACGGTGACGGTGGAGATGCAGTTCATGAACGACTTGGTGCTGGAGTGTGAGGCGTGTCACGGGAAGCGGTTCAAGAGCGACATCCTGGAGGTGAAGTATCAGGGGATGAATGCTTACGACGTGCTTGAAATGACCATCAATCAGGCGATAGAGTTTTTCACAAAGCACAAGCAGATGAAGATTGTGGAGAAGATGAAACCCTTGCAGGATGTGGGATTGGGCTACATCAAACTGGGACAGACTTCTTCCACCCTTTCGGGCGGTGAGAATCAGCGTATCAAGTTGGCGTACTACCTCAGTCAAGAGAAGGCGGTGCCGACACTGTTCATCTTCGACGAGCCCACCACAGGACTGCACTTTCACGATATCCGCAAGTTGCTCGACGCTTTCAATGCACTGATTGCCAGAGGACACACCATCATCATCATCGAGCACAACATGGACATCATCAAATGTGCCGACCACATCATCGACCTGGGACCCGAAGGTGGACAGGCGGGTGGAAACGTGGTGGTGACAGGCACACCCGAAGAAGTGGCAAAGTGTGCCTACAGTTACACGGGACAATTTTTGCAAGAAAAATTGCGGTAATATATTCAATCCTTGTAGCCGTGAAAACAATATTCCCATCTACACCCGCCACGCTCTTGGGTCTTGACCCGTGAAAGTGGCTCGCTTATATTAGGCACACGAGGCGAATGTATGTTGACTGGTGTAGCGGGTATAAACGAACCACTTTCACGGGTTGCAACCAAAGAGCGTCGCGGGTGTTGATGGGAATATTGTTTGCACGGCTACAAGAATTTATCTTTTTATAGTAATTTGGAGTATTCTTTTGGAATGTCTATCACATTGTAGCGGCAAAGTCGGGGAAATGTGCCCTATTTTGAGAAAGTTTTTGTAACTTTGCAGGCGAAATGAAAAGACTGGAAAAAGAAGTGATACAAGAGGCTGTCGGCAAGTATCTGAAAGAGAAGGGATACGAGCGGATGAGTTTACAGGCTGCCATGTTCGATATGGACGGCGTGCTGTTCGACTCGATGAAGAACCATGCGAAGTGCTGGCACGAAACGATGGCACATTTCGGGTTCGACCTGCCGGAGTGGGAGGCGTATATGCACGAGGGCAGAACGGGTGCCGGCACAGTGAATATTGTGTCGATGCGTGAGCGTGGGCATGAGGCAACGGAGGAAGAAGTGCGTCAGATTTATCAGTATAAGAGTGACCTCTTCAACCGATGTCCGAAGGCAGAGCGGATGCCAGGTGCATACGAGTTGCTGGTGAAAGTGAAGGCGAGTGGGGTGGTGCCGTTGGTGGTGACGGGCAGCGGACAGAAGACCTTGTTGGGACGGCTACAGAAGAACTTTCCCGACATCTTTCGTGAGGAATTGATGGTGACGGCGTTTGATGTGAAGTATGGGAAACCGAATCCGGAGCCGTATTTGATGGGGATGGAGAAGTATAAAAAAGCGTTCTCTACAGACCTCTCTCCCAATCATTTTATTGTGGTGGAAAATGCACCGCTTGGGGTGCAGGCAGGTGTGGCGGCTGGTGTGTTTACCATCGCTGTGAATACAGGTCCGCTGCCTGATGACGCGTTGCTAAGTCAAGGGGCAAACCTGTTGTTCCATTCGATGCAGGAGTTTTGCGACGAATGGGAGAAAGTCTTCAATGCTTTATCATAATGCCGTTGATGATTCGTCTGTTGAACTTGCGACGGGCGGAATAGAAACGGTCATAGTTTTGATAGGTGTCGATGCCTGCAACGTGGATGTTGTCGGGGTTGACACCTTTTTCGACGAGTTGCAGGCGGTTGCATTCCCAGAGGTCGATGTGCCACCTGAAGACCTTTTCCCCCGACCCTTCTGCCGAAGAGGGTGAGGAGGTACCATGTGGGATGCCGGAATGCATGAGTGGGTAGCGTTTGGCGAGTTTTTCCATGGGGAAACCTGCCTCGGCAAAGAGGTCGTACACTTCGTCGCCCACCTCGAAACTCTCGGGACCGATGCCTGGGCCAATGATGGCATGAAGGTCGGCAGGGCGGGTGCCATAGGTGGCGTTGAGTACATCGAGATTGCTTTCCACGATTCGCTTCTGGGTGCCTTTCCATCCAGCATGAATGGCAGAGATGGCATGATGGGTGTCATCCCATAGGAGGACGGGAATGCAGTCGGCGGTGCGGACACAGATGCAGAGGTGGGAAAGATGGGTGGAAAGGGCATCGATGCCGTCGAGGGCAAGGGCTTGTTCCAATGGGTTTTTGTTGACGAACGCATCGTCAACAACGAGTGTGCGAGTGTCATGCGTCTGGTGCAGCGGCATGAGTAGGCGGGGGATGGGGATGGAAACACCGCCATCTCGTGTGGTGGAGAAGGCGGTGATGTGTGAGGGTGTGTCGTAGATGAACATAATTATAACTTATTGCTCGTACTCGAAGTCTTCCAAGTCTTCAATTTCGTCTTCGTCGAGATATTCGATGTCGTCATCGTCGTCGATGCCGTCGTTGCCCCAACCTTCGTCGTCATCTTCAATCTCGTCCATGTAGGCGAAGGTCTTCGCTGCATGGATGATGGATTCTTGTGTGTTAATGGCGGCAATCTTGTTGCTCTCGCTGTTCATCTCCTTCCAGAGCAAGTCCTTCAGTTCCTGCAAGCCTTGTTGTGCCACGGAACTGATGAAGAGAACGGGAATGTCGGTCGGCAACCCCTCTTTGAGCATTTCTTTCAGTTCCTCGTCCTGCCCCAGCAGATCGCACTTGGTGATGGCAAGCACACGCCCCTTGTCGAGCAGGTCGGGGTTGAACTGTGCCAGTTCGTTGAGCAGCACTTCGTACTCGTGACGGATGTCGTCGGTGTCGGCTGGCACCATGAAGAGCAGCAGGGAGTTGCGTTCGATGTGGCGGAGGAAACGAAGACCGAGCCCGCGTCCTTCGCTGGCACCTTCGATGATGCCAGGGATGTCGGCAATGACGAAGGAACGCCCGTCACGATAGGAGACGATGCCGAGCGATGGTTCCAGCGTGGTGAAGGGGTAGTTGTCAATCTTCGGCTTGGCTGAAGAGATGGCATTGACAAGGGTGGACTTTCCTGCATTGGGGAAACCGACCAGACCCACATCTGCCAGCAGTTTCAACTCCAGAATGACGTTGCGTTCCTGCATCGGCTCTCCTGGCTGTGCATAGCGTGGTGCTTGGTTGGTGGGGGTGGCAAAGTTGAAGTTGCCGAGACCGCCACGCCCGCCTTTCAGGAGGATGACTTCCTGTTCGTGTTCCGTCACGTCGCAGATGTATTCACCAGTTTCTGCATCATAGACGGCAGTTCCGCAGGGCACTTCGATGTAAGCATTCGCACCCTGCTTGCCTGTCGATTTGTTCTTCGATCCATTGCCGCCGTGCTCTGCCTGAATGTGGCGGTCATACCGCAAGTGGAGCAAAGTCCAATAGTTGCGGTTGCCACGCAGAATGACGTGGCCGCCACGCCCGCCATTGCCACCGTCGGGACCGCCCTTGGGCAGATATTTCGCACGGTGCATGTGGGTGGAGCCGCGTCCACCTCGTCCTGAGCGACAATAGATTTTTACGTAATCAATGAAATTGGATTCCATTTTTACTTCAGAGTGTCGAGGAAAGCAAAAATCTCACCCAGCATCACGTCCTTGGAGCCTTTCCATGTGAAGGTGTTGCGGATGCCCTCCTGCTCAAACCATGCAGCCAGAGGCTCGGTCTGCTTATGATAGACCTCGAAACGCTTCTTGATGGTTTCTTCGTTGTCGTCGGCACGACCCTGCTCCTTGGCACGGTTGAGCAGACGAGCCAGCAGTGTCTCTTCATCTACGATGAGTTCGAGCATGATGCCCATGTCGTGCTTGCGTTCAGCCAGCATCTTCTTCAGTGCCTCTGCCTGTGCGATGGTGCGTGGGAATCCGTCGAAGATGACGCCCTTGCCTGCTGGCAGTGCATCGTAGGTCTTAGCGAGGATGTCAATCATCAGTTCGTCGGGGATGAGTTGACCGTTGTCGATGTAGCCCTTGGCAATCTTGCCCAGTTCGGTACCGTTCTTGATTTCACTGCGGAGCACATCGCCTGTAGAGATGTGTCCCATGCCATAACGTGCGACAATCTCGTCGCTGTAAGTGCCCTTGCCTGAGCCTGGAGCACCAAAGATAATGATATTCTTCATTTGAGTTTTTTGAATTATAGGATTTTAGAGATTTGTTGGAAGAAAGGGGACTTAGGTCTCTTTGACGACATAGATGCTCTTGTAGTTTCTGCCTAAGCCGTCGTAGTCGAGTCCGTAACCAACGATGAACTCGTTGGGAATTTCCATGGCACAATATTTCACTTTGAGTGGCACTCTCAGTTTGCCGGGCTTCATCAGCAGGGTGGCAATCTCGACGGAGCGGACACCCTTTTCGATGAACTTCGGTATGAGGCTGTACATGGTTGTGCCTGTGTCGATGATGTCTTCTACGATGATAATGTCCCTGTCCTTCACGTCAATGGAAACACCAATCAGTTCTTTTACTTTTCCTGTCGTGTCCATGCCTTCATACGACGAGAATTTGGCAAATTGAATCTCATGGTCGAATGTGAGTTTTCGCACCAAGTCGGCGGCAAACATGAAGGCTCCGTTCAAGATGGCAATCAGGATGGGGTTCTTTCCTTGATAATCGTTGTTCAGTTTTTCTGCCAGTTTCTCCACTCTATCCTCAATCTGTGTGTGATGGATGAAAGGTTCAAACTGTTTATCTTTAATCGTAATCATAGAAGTTTGCGAAAATTAAAATTTAACTGCAAATCTACAAAAAAATCCCTATTCGAGGGTAAAATGTGGAACAATAACACGAAAAAACACCTCGGAAACTGACTTTTTGTACAAATTTTAGCATTTTTTCAATACCAAATTACTATTTTTGCACATCAATGCTCATCTCCATTCGAATAAGTTTCTTACAAATATGAAGATTTTATCCGCGGTTCAACTAAAAGGAGTAGATGCCTATACGATAGAGCACGAGCCTGTCAGTTCCATCAATCTTATGGAACGTGCTTCTCGTGCAGTCGCAGACAAGATACGTGCCCGTTGGGACACCGATACTCCCATCAAGATATTCGCTGGTCCTGGCAACAACGGCGGTGATGCCCTGGCGATTGCTCGAATGCTGGGCGAGTCTAACTATAAGGTTTATGTCTATCTTTTCAACACTTCAGACAGCCTTTCTCCTGATTGTCAGACGAACAAACAGCGACTGATTGATTTTCAATCGGTCAAGCAGAGCATGTTGGGCATCCGTAACATCGAATTTGTAGAAATCACTTCTCAGTTTACGCCGCCGAAGTTGGAGGAGGGCGACCTTGTGGTGGATGGCTTGTTTGGCACGGGGCTTTCCCGTCCGCTCAACGGTGGTTTTGCCTCGGTGGTGAAATACATCAATGCTTCACCTGCCACAGTGGTCTCGATAGATGTTCCTTCAGGGCTGATGTGTGAGGACAATACCTACAACGTGATGAACCACATCGTGAGAGCCACGGTCACCTACACGATTCAGTATCCCAAACTCGCTTTCTTTTTTCCTGAGCATGAACAGTATATCGGCGAGTGGGAGGTGTTGGACATTGGCATCATCGACCCCGACAACGAGGACACCCAAACCCCTTATTACTTCACGGAAAAGTCTGACATGCAGCGGATGCTGAAGTCGCGTTCCAAGTTTGCCCACAAGGGTACGGAAGGACACGCACTGCTCATTGCTGGTAAGAAGGGCATGGCAGGTGCGGCGATTCTGAGTGCCAAGGCGTGTATGCGCAGTGGCGTGGGGAAGGTGACGGTACGCACTCCCGAGTGCAATGCCCGCATCTTGCAGGTCGCTGTGCCCGAGGCTGTGCTCAACTTCGATGTTGACCCCAATTGCTTCAGCCAATCATTTGACACACACGAATTTGATGCGATGGCGATAGGCCCGGGCATCGGCACCGATTCTTACACGGTGCAGGCATTCATCGAGCAGGTGAGCATGTCGAAGTGTCCGATGGTCATCGATGCTGACGCCCTCAACATCATTGGCTCTCATCGTGGTTGGATTGCCCAGTTGCCGCGTCGTTGCATTCTCACACCGCATAAGAAGGAATTGTTTGGATTGATTAGCACAACTCGCAATTCCTACGAAGAACTGGAACGTACACGTGAACTTTGTGTGCGTCAGCAGATTTACATCGTCATCAAAGGAGCGTATTCGGCAGTGGTGACACCCGAAGGCAATGTGTTCTTCAATTCGACGGGCAATCCGGGCATGGCAACCGCTGGCAGTGGCGACGTGTTGACAGGTATCATCTTGGCACTGCTGGCTCAGGCGTACACTCCCGATGTGGCAATCCGCTTGGGCGTTTACCTGCATGGGTTGGCTGGCGACTTGGCTGCCGACGACTTGACGTATGAGGGAATGATATCCAGTGACCTTGTGAACTATTTGCCAAAGGCGTTCAAGGCGCTGAAACCAAAAACGAAAGAATGAAAAAAATCTCATCTATTATTATATTTTTGTGCCTATCTCTGAAACTGTTGGCACAGACACAGGTTGCAGAGTTCAATCCGGGCATTGTGGCAGGGGGCGTGAATTATGCCCTGCCAAAGACCGTCATAAAAACCGACGTGAATGCCGTCAAGGTGGTGTACACACCTGGCGAATTTGCAAAATATGCCGACCGCTATCTTCACATCAGCGGTGTCAGCACAGAGCCCTCCACGCAATGGCGTGTGACAGAGTTGCAGGTCTATCTTGAAGGTGTGCCCGACACGACAAAAGTCTTCACGGTCAAGTTGAAGGATAAGACTGTCGCCCCGATGGCACAGTTGACGGAGAGCGGAGTGCTGGTGGCGGTGAACACCCGTTCCGACCTCGAAAAGCACAACCTGCCCGCTTCTCGTACGACCAGCCACAAACTGGAGGCACGCCAATACCTGACCGAAGAGATTCTGTCTGCCACATCGATGGCAAAGATGGCACAACTTACCGCCCAGGAGATTCTCGACATTCGCGAGAGCAAGAACGCCATCAAGCGTGGGCAGGTGGAGTCGATGCCGCAAGACGGTGCCTCCCTCAAGATTGTGCTCGACCTGTTGAATGCACAGGAAGAGGCGTTGACGCAGTTGTTTGTGGGCTATACCGACACGACTTTCACCGCAAAGACCTTCACGGTGTTGCCAACGGGCGACATTGACAAGCAAATCCTCACCCGCTTCTCTCGCAAACTCGGTTTTGTCGATGCTGACGACTTGGCAGGCGAGCCCTACTACATCAGCGTGCGAGACCAGCACACCGTCATCTTCCCTTCAGAAAAAGAGGCGGCGAAACGAAAAATAGAGGGTCTTGTGTACAATATGCCCAGCATGGCAAACGTTATGATTAGTACGATGCAGGGCACTGTGTTGGAGCGTGAAATGCCTATCGCTCAGTTCGGCACCATCGACCAACTCAGCCCCACGCTCTTCAACAAAGGGGCGACCACACGCCTCACGCTCCATCCTGCCACTGGCGGCATCCTGCATTTGGAGCAGTAAGAAGAGGGCGATGCCGTTATCAAGACGTCACGTTATCACGAAACCACATATATTTTATTTATAAACCCTAAAAACATTAAAAACAGCATGAAAAAGTATCTTGCAGAAATGGTGGGAACGATGGTTCTTACACTTCTCGGCTGCGGTACAGCAGTCTCACTCAATTGCGGTTCTGACACCGCATCAGTAGTTGGTACAGCCATTGCATTCGGTCTTGCCGTAGTTGCCATGGCATACACGATTGGTGGCATCTCTGGTTGCCACATCAATCCTGCCATCACTCTCGGTTGCCTCATCTCTAAGCGTATCAGCGGCAAGGATGCAGGCATGTACATGATTTTCCAGGTGATTGGTGCCATCATTGGTGCAGCCATTCTCTTCGCTTTGACAGCAAACGACCTCGTTCTTGCTGGTGGTACCACTACAGGTGCCAATAGCACAGGTGACCACGGTGTTGTGGTAGGTCTCATTGCCGAAATCGTTCTCACTTGCATCTTCGTTCTCGTCGTGCTCGGCACAACAGACGCAAAGAAGGGTGCGGGCAACTTTGCCGGTCTCGCCATCGGTCTTTCACTCATCCTCATCCACCTCGTGGGCATCCACTACACGGGCACATCTGTCAACCCAGCCCGTTCCATCGGTCCTGCTCTCTTCGAGGGTGGTCAGGCACTCAGCGACCTTTGGGTGTTCATCGTAGGCCCATTCGCAGGTGCTGCCATCGCCGCTGGCATCTGGAAGATTATCGGCACTGAAGAGTAAAAAACATTCATTTTGTAATCTTATAAAGAGGGCGGCACGTCAAAAAGCGTGCCTCAACAACCTCTGAATCGACCACGACGTGGTCGATTGACCGACCACGTCGTCATCGGTTCGCCGACCACGACGTGGTCGATATACCTTGACCCTCGCTATGGTAAGAAAAGGCTTTTTTGTTTTGGTGTGGATGCTGCTCGCTGTTGGAGTGAGGGGACAGGACACCTATATTAAATATGTGGACACGCGTGTGGGCACGGCTGCAAGTGAGACATGCACGGCAGGGCTGTTTGGTTCGGGCACAGAGGAGTATGCACATACACTTCCGGCGGTGTTGGAACCGAACGGCATGAACTTCTGGACTCCTGAGACGTGTGGAGCGACGGAGGTGAAAGGGGTGTGTCCGTATTTGCACAAGGAGGAACGGCTGACGGGTTTCCGCTGCTCGCATTGGATTGTGGGAGGCTGCACACAGGACTATGGGTCGTTCACGTTGTTGCCAACAGACAACATGGCTGATTCGTCGGCTTTTTCCCATGCCTCAGAGGTGGCTACCCCTGCTTACTATTCAGTCTTTCTCGATGATTCAGGTACGAAGGTGGAGATGACGGGACGAAGCCGTTCTGCCATTTTCCGACTGACGTATGCCGACCCCGACTCGGCGTATCTGGTCATTACGGTGAACAGCGATGAGGGAGAAGGTGAAATCGGCATGGATGAGGAACGCAAGGTGATTTGGGGCAAGAATCCCGTGCATCGCATTTACCAGGGATGGGGCGAACCTGCGGGTTTCAGCGGATGGTTTGTCCTCCAGTGTAATGCAGGGATTGAGGCGAGCGGACGCATTGACTCGCAACGCATCTGGGTGAAGTTCAAGACGAAGGAAAAGACGGTGCTGGTGAAGGCTGCCAATTCGTTTACTTCGGTGGATGGGGCGATGATTAACATGGAGTCAGAAATACCGCACTGGGACTTTGAACAGACGCGGAAAGAGTTAGAGGCGACATGGGAAAGGCAGTTGGGAAAGGTGGAGGTGCAATCAGATGATGAAGACGAGAAGGCGAAGTTCTACACGGCTCTCTATCACGCATCGTTCCTTCCTCACACCATCAACGATGCGGACGGGGCATATCCTCAATTTGCGGATGGCCGGACGATTCGCAACGATAACACGCTGGTGGATTTCGGTTTGCAACTGACCATGTATGACTATTACGATGACTTCTCCCTATGGGACACCTATCGTGCCTTGCATCCGTTGCTGACGATTCTTGCCCCCCAGAAGAGCGGGGAGATGATGCAGTCGCTCGTCACCAAATATAAGCAGGGTGGATGGATGCCGATTTTCCCCTGCTGGAACTCCTACACGGCGGCAATGATTGGCGACCATTGTGCCAGTGTCATCGCAGATGCATACGTGAAAGGCATCCGCAATTTCGATGCGGTGAAAGCGTATGAGGGATTGCGGAAGAACGCTTTCGATAGTCCTGCCACCTACGAGGCATACAAGAACGGCATGGGCAGACGTGCCTTGTCATCGTACTTGCAGCATGGCTACATCCCCTTGGAGGACAGCGTGAAAGAGGCGTTCCATCAGAACGAGCAGGTGTCGCGGACGCTGGAATACGCCTACGACGATTATGCCTTGGCACAGATGGCTCGGACGATGATTGACAATCCTTATTTGAAAGGCATCGACCGCTCTGCCATGCAGAAGGACTATGAGGCGCTGATGAAACGGAGCCGCAACTGGCGGAACGTGGTTGACCCCAAGACGGGCTATGTGAACGGTCGCCATGCTGACGGGCGTTTTGTGACGGCGACGGACACGATGTTTCTGAAAGAGCCCGAAAAGCATCCCGACGCCCATTCGCTTTCCATCACCAATTTTGCCACCTTCATCACCGAGGGGACGCAATGCCACTACACATGGTATGTGCCCCACGACGTCGAGGGGCTGGTCAAGGCGATGGGCGGCAAAAAAGAGTTTGAACGCAAGTTGGACGAGATGTTTGACCGAGGCTACTATTGGCACGGCAACGAGCCTTGCCATCAGGTGGCTTATCTCTACGACTTCATCGGCAAGCCGTGGAAGACGCAGCAGGCGGTGCGGCACATCATGGCGACCGAATACTTGAACTCGGTGGGCGGCCTGTCGGGCAATGACGATGCAGGGCAGATGTCGGCATGGTATATCTTCTCCGCCCTTGGCTTTTATCCCGTGTGTCCGGGCACGGTCAATTACTATCTGGGTTCGCCCATTTTTCCTCGGGTGGACATCCATCTGGAGAATGGCAGAACATTCACCATCATTGCCGAGAACGCATCGCCAGAGAACATTTACGTGAAGTCGGTGAAACTCAACGGCTTGCGGCACACCTCGCCATACATCACCCATTGGGACATCATGGAGGGTGGAACTTTGCGGTTTGAAATGACTAACGAACACCAATAATCTGATGAAACGACTATTTTTCCTATTCCTTTGGCTGCCCCTTGTCGCCCATGCCCAAAACGTCTATAACGTCTTGACTTTCGGGGCGAAAGGCGACAGCGTGACAGACGATGCCGCAGCCATTCAGGCAGCCATCGACCAATGCACCGCAGAGGGTGGGGGACAGGTGCTGTTGCCCGCAGACCATACATTCCTGTCGGGGCCTGTCGAACTGAAGAGCAACATAGACTTCCACCTCGAAGCCCATGCCACGCTGAAGTGCCGTCCCGACGAGGGCATCTACCACCTCAGTGCCTTCGGTGCCAACGAAGGCGAGGGCATGAAGTGGCTCTACACGACCCGTGCCGAGAACCTTTCCATCACGGGGCAAGGCACCATCGACGGCAGCGGCGTCGATTTCATGGGTGCGGAACTGTCCGACAGTTACGAACTGAAACCCCTCAACGGAGCCTTCGACCCCCGTCCCCACGTGCTGACGCTCGAAGCCGTGAACAAACTCCGCATCCAGGATGTGACCATCAAGGACGGAGCCTACTGGACGGTGCATCTCATTGGCTGCTACGACGTGGTGATAGATGGCATCTCCCTCTTGAACCGTCTGAAAATCCGCAACGGCGACGGCATCGACATCGACCACTCCCGCAAAGTCCGCATTGCCAACTGTCTCATCGAGAGCGGCGACGACTGCATCTGCCTGAAGAACCGCCGCGAGTTTCAGCAGTATGGGCCATGCCAGGACATCGTGGTGACCAACTGCGTGATGACCTCCCGCTCCTGTGCCATCAAGATAGGCTCGGAGAACGTGGACAGCATCAGCCACGTGCTGTTCGATAACTGTCTCGTTCGTGCCAGCAACCGCGGCCTCGGCATTCAGAACCGCGACGAGGGCACCGTATCGCAGGTCACGTTCAGCAACATGATGGTCGAGTGCCAATTCTTCAGCGACGTGTGGTGGGGCAAGGCAGAACCCATCTACGTCACCAGTTATCCTCGTGCCGTCGGCAACCATAAAGACGCTGGTTGGCGATTCCCCCCCGGGGCGACCGAGGGCAGGTGCGGCACCGTGAGCGACATCACCTTCACCAACATCCAGTGCTACAGCCCCAACGGCATCTTCCTCGGGTGCGACACGCTGGGCAAGGTCTGCGGCATCCGTTTCCGCCATGTTGACCTGCATCCAACCCACATCGACCAGCAGTCGGGCATCTACGACCGCCGTCCCTGTGCAGGCGAAGGCTTCGTGACAGGCAATCCATACATCCATGTCGAACCCACTGTGACCAACGTCGATGCCGAGGGCATCAGCATCATCCGATGAAAGAAAAACTCTGGAATTCCAACTACACGAAAGTCTGGGCGGCAAACTTCATGATATTCTTCTCCTTCATGCTTGTCACGCCCCTGCTTCCCCTCTATCTCAGCGAGACCTATCAGGCTGACAAAGACACCATCGGCATCGTCCTGTCGGGCTACACTTTGACCGCCCTCTTGGCACGTCCCCTTGCAGGTTATCTCGTCGATAGTTATCCCCGTCGTGTGGTGCTGCTCACCAGTTACTTCCTCTTCTTCGCCTTCTTTGCCGGCTATCTCATCGCTGGCACGATGACCCTCTTTGCCGCCATCCGCACCCTGCACGGAGCACCCATGGGGGCAGTCACCGTCGCCAACAGCACCTCCGCCATCGACGTGCTCCATCCCTCCCGCCGAGCCGAGGGCATCGGCTATTATGGGCTGTCCAACAACCTTGCCACCAGCATCGCCCCCACCGTTGGACTGCTCATCTACGACACCGTCAGCAACTACACCCTTATCTTCCTCCTTGCTTTCTTGGCAGGAGGCATCGGATGCACCATCAATGCGACAGTGAAGTTCCCTGCAAAAGAGATTGTTCCCAACAAAGACCCCCTTTCCCTCGACCGCTTCTTCCTTCTGAAAGGCTGGAGCCAGGGCGTCGTCATGGTGTGCGTCGGCATGTCCTACGGTGTGCTGTCCAACTATCTCGCCATCTACGGCAAAGAAGTGCTCCACATGACCGCAGGCACCGGTGCGTGGTTCGCCATCCTCAGTGGCGGCCTCATCCTCTCCCGCCTCATTGGGGCACGCTCGCTCCGCAAGGGCAAAGTGGTGGAGAATGTCAACCACGGCATCCTCATCAGTGTCTTCGGCTACCTCCTTTTCGTCCTCTTGAAGAATCCCGTTGGCTACTACGGAGCCGCCCTCATCATTGGTTTGGGCAATGGTCATATCTGGCCTGGTATGCAAACCATGTTCATCAACCTCGCCCCCCACAACCAGCGTGGCACCGCCAACTCCACCCAACTCACCTGTTGGGACATTGGCATGGGGCTCGGCGTTGTGCTCGGCGGCATCGCCATCCACCACACCGGCTACACCTCCGCCTTCTGGCTCGCCCTGCTCGTCAACGCCCTTGGCGTCCTTTTCTACTTCGCCTACGCCATGGCACACTTCCTGAAGAACCGACTGCGATAGGACGCCACGCAAGAAAAGAATTAAGTATGCTTTTCTTGCTGGCGGGGG
>CALAVF010000185.1 GCA_937892315.1 uncultured Prevotellaceae bacterium
CACTGAATCTCCATTTCTCCATTTCTGCCACCTCCCGTGCCCCCCGTGCAGGCGAGCAGAATGGCGTGGAATACTTTTTCCTCTCGCCCGAAGAATTCAAAGAGAAGATTGCGAACGACGAGTTTATAGAGTACGAGGAAGTCTATGCCGACAAGTTCTATGGCACGCTCAAGTCGCAGGTGGACCAGCAGTTGGCGGCAGGAGAGAATGTAGTGTTCGACGTAGATGTGCATGGAGCCATGAACATCAAGAAAGTGTATGGCAAACGGGCTCTCAGCATCTTTATCCAGCCACCCGGCATCGAGGAACTCCGTCATCGTTTGGAACATCGAGGGACAGATGCTCCCGAAGTCATTGAGCAGCGACTGGAACGGGCAGCCTACGAATTGACCTTTGCCGACAAGTTTGACGAGGTGGTCATCAACGACAACCTCGAAATCGCCCAACTGGAAACGCTTGCACTCGTCGAAGACTTTCTGGAAGATTAAACTCCAAATCATAGCGGAGTGCTACACTACGAGAGACAGAAGTGCTCCACCCCGATTCGTCGGAGTGGAGCACTTCCTTTTTTATTCGTGTACAATCTGATGCTATTGCCGCACGTCAGCCACAATCTTCTGAAGGGCGATGACCAGGCGGTCAACCTCTTCCTTGGTGTTGTAAACGGCAAACGTGGGTCGTACCGACATCTCGTAGCCAAGGGCACGAAGGGCAGGCTGTGCACAGTGGTGACCTGCACGGACGGCGATGCCCTCCTTGTCGAGCAATTGACCCACTTGGGGTGCAGGGATGCCCGGAATGTCAAGCGAGATGACACTGACCCGATTCTTGGGATTGCCCATGATGGTGATGCCCGGAATGCGTGAGATCTGTTGACGGGCATATTCCGTCAGTTCGTGTTCGTGGTGTTCGATGTTGTGGATTCCTACGCTTTGTACGAAATCGAGAGCATATCCCAAGCCGATAGCATCGGCAATGTTGGGTGTGCCTGCCTCGAAACGTGCTGGAGGACCGTTGAACTCGGTGCGTTCGATGGTCACGTCTTTAATCATGTTGCCACCTCCCTGCCAAGGGGGAAGTTGCTCCAAGAGTTCCTTTTTGCCATATACGGCACCGATGCCCGAAGGACCGTAAATCTTGTGTCCGGAGAACACGAAGAAGTCACAGTCGAGACGTTGTACATCCACCTTCGTGTGAGCGATGCTTTGGGCACCGTCGATGAGGACGGGAATGCCATGTGAGTGCACCGTTCGGATGATGCTATCCACATCGTTGATGGTGCCGAAGGTGTTGTTCACGTGCCCCACGCTGACAAACTTGGTGCGAGGCGTGATGAGACGTTCCAGTTCGCTCAGGATGAGGTCACCGTTCTTGTCGATGGGGATGGCACGGAGTTCCGCCTTCCGCTCCTTGCAGATTTGCTGCCAAGGCACGATGTTGGCATGGTGGTCGAGGGTCGAAACGATGATGTTATCCCCTTCCTCCACATACTTCCTGCCGAACGTCTGTGCCACGAGGTTGATGCCCTCGGTAGTGCCACGCACAAAGAGGATGTTGTCTTTCGATGGGGCATTGATGAAGCGTGCCACCTTCTCACGAGCACCTTCGTACTGGTCAGTGCTGCGAGCAGCCAACGTGTGTGCCCCGCGGTGAATGTTGGAGTAGTCGGTCTTGTAGAACTCGCTCAATCCGTCAATCACCCGTAGCGGCTTCTGGGTTGTGGCACCGTTGTCGAACCACACGAGGTCGTGCCCGTTCACCTTCTGATGCAGGATGGGGAACTGCTTGCGAATTTCGTCTGTGCTGACGATGTCCGCTTCCTCGTATTGCAGGTTCTTGACAATCTCCGTTTCGGGAATGCCGATGCCAAAACCGTTGTCTTTCAAGAGGCAGTTCTTCTCTTGTGGCTCCACGTCATCACCCTCAGAAGGGATGACGCGTGAAGGTGCCTCATAGGAAGAGACGTCCTCGGCAAAGTATTTGGCAATGACTCCCCTGAACAGTTCGGCGTCAGCAGCGTTGAGGCTTCCCAATTGTGGAACATCCTCCACGCTGCCCGTCAACGGAAGGTCGCCTACTCCTGCCGATGGCACGGCGGCTCCCCCTGTTGGCAAGACACTCCCTTCCGACGGAAAGCCTGTGGGCAGTGGCAATGCCGACAAGTCCAACTCGTCGGGTGCTTCGTTCGGCACTGCCACTTGTGGTGCTGTTCCCAAGTTTGGCAAGTCAAAGTGAAAGTTATCTAACTCGTTCAGATACATTACTTCTCTATTTTATTGCGGTGCTGATAATCGTGGTAATAGCCTACCTCTACGTTCTCGAGGACAGCGATGGCATCGTCGGTGAGTGATGCAAGGCTGAAGTACTTCGTGAGCAAGTAACTTGCCACACCGTACTGGTCAAGACCCATCAGACGAGCCGAGAGGCTTGGAGCGATTTCGCCAGGGATGCCTGCCTGATGCAGACCTACCACACCTTGCTCCTTCTCGCCTACACGCACCAAAATGATGTCTGTCGTGCCCACGCCGCGGTTGGTCAAGTACTGACCCTTCACCTCCACCTTGTCCGATGGGATGATAGGCACACCACGCCATGTGATAACCTTTGTGCCGAAGAGGTCGATAGCCACAGGAGGCACACCACGCCAAGTGCATTCACGCTCGAAGGCGGCGATGGCACGAGGGTTGGCAATGAAGAAGGCTGGCTCTTTCCATACGAGGGAAAGGAGTTCGTCAAGGTCGTCTGGAGTTGGAGCACCATAGCGGGCACTAATCTTATAGCCAGGTGCGGCTTGTGCGAGGAGACCAAACTTCTTGTTGTTGATGAGTTCCCACTCCTGACGCTCCTTGATGCTCTCGATGGAGAGGCGAAGTTGCTGCTCCAACTGATTGTATGGGGCATTGTAGAGGTCGCTCACACGGGTGTGTACACGCACCACCGTCTGCAACGTGTTCAGCGAGTATTCTGTTGGGTTCTCTTCGTAGTCGATATATGTTTCCGGGATGATATTGTCCTCCTCATGACCGCTCACCAAGTCGATGTGCTTCTCGCCATGTTCATTCACCGTCGCCTTCAGACGCAGTTGCTTGTCCACCGCATTGTTGAACTGCTCGCGGAAGTGAGGGATTTCCTCGATGAGCGACTCCAGCACAGGGGTGTCAAGCACCAAGAAGACGGAGTCAGTCACGGAACGAACACTCACCGTCGAGTCGGCGGCACTCAGCAGGTCTGCTTCGCCGAAGTATTCTCCAGCGCCGAGCAGGGCAATGCGAAGTTCCTCGCCATGCGTGCCTGTGCTGATAACCTCAGCCTGGCCGCTTGCCACGATGAAGAAACGCTGCTTGTCCTTTCCCTGTGTGACGAGGTTCTTGCTGCGAGCCACCTCCACGGGGATGAAGTTGCGAGCCAGACGAGCCACGATGTCTTGGTCGATGTTCTGGAAGAGAGGAATGGCACGGAGGTTCTTTTCCGTGAAGGTAGGCACACCGTCGAAGTACTGAATCTCGATGCGTTCAGCCTTTTTCAGTTCCACCTTCGTGCGGTTCACGCGGTAGGTGCCACTCTCCACTTGTGTCCAAGGAAGAAGTTTGAGAAGAAGTCTCGGTGTGATACTGCCCATCTGAGGGGGCGTTTTGGTCGTGTTCGCCAGTTTGCGAGCCGTAGCAGTCGTGATGCTGCGCTGAATGTTGCTGTCTGCCATGTTGTTGATAAATTATTAATTAATGTGTATTGTTGTTTATCTCAGTGGAAATTTCTCTTTCACTTTTCCACCCTCAATCCTGAAGGCGTTGAGGACGGGTTTCTCCTCTGCCAATGAGAGGATGAAGTAGAGGATGTTGGGGTCGTATGCCAACCGCTTGTCCTCCTCCGATGGACGTGAGGGCGAGGCGGGGTGGCTGTGCCAGTTGCCTACGATTTTCAGTCCCTTCTCTCGGGCATACTTCAGCACGGCGAATTGCTCCTTGGGGTCGAAACTGAAATGCTCCTCCGAGTGGTCGATGTTTGTCATCGGATAGTTCTCCGTTGCCGTTTCCTTGTCCGTGCCGAGCAGGTAGCCGCACGACTCCACGGGTGCATCCTTCCTTGCCTGTGCCAAGATGGACTGATAGGTCGATTCAGTGATGATAACGTTCATTTATTTTTGAATGGTTACTTTGTGTACATTGCCTTCCACATGCTCCACGCCGAGGACGTTATATCCCTGCTCTTTGGCAGAGCGTGGCACATTTTCCAAGGGTTCACCTTCCGTCAGCAGGACTTCCAGTGTGTCGCCGGCAGCAATCTGTGCCAGTTTGAGTTTTGTCTTCACAAATGTCATCGGACAATGCTCTTTGGTGATGTCGAGTGTATGAGTTGCCATAATCTTTCAATTTTAGATAAACATTGTTCTTCCGCCTTCGCTGATGTTGAGGAAAGTTGCCACGCCGAGCACATCCTTCACCTCATGAATGAAATCTTTCTTCTCCAGTCCCAGCACGTGCATTGCCATCTCGCAGGCATAGAGGTTCACGCCCAGGGCGTTGGCTGCATCCACCAGTTCTTCGAGTGTGGCGACGTTGTTCTTCTTCATGAGGTATCGGAAAATCTTGGGGCCGATGCCGCAGAAGTTGAACTTGCTGTTGGGTGCCACGCTCAGACCTCCCATCATGAATCCGAAGATCTTGGTGAGCCAGTTGCCACCGATGAAACTTCTTCCCCGCTTCTGTTTGATGGCATCCAAGCCCCAGAAGGTGAAGAAGATGTTCACTTCATATCCTACTGCCGCAGCGCCTGTCGCCAGAGTGAACACGGCGGTCAGTTTGTCAAAGTCGCCCGAAAAGGCAATCAGCGATAGTTTCTTTTGTTCTGCCATTGTTTAGTGTTTTTTCGGGTCCCCTGCATAATCGCGTGTG
>CALAVF010000186.1 GCA_937892315.1 uncultured Prevotellaceae bacterium
AACGGCAAACTCTCGAAGCGCGACGGCGACAAACTCGGCTTCCCCGTGTTCCCACTGGAGTGGCACGACCCGAAGTCGGGCGAGGTCAGCAGCGGCTATCGTGAACGGGGCTATCTGCCACAGGCCGTCTGCAACTTCCTGGCCCTGCTGGGATGGAATCCCGGCAACGACCAGGAGATGATGACGATGGACGAGATGATTCACCTCTTCGACCTGTCCAAGTGCTCGAAGAACGGAGCGAAGTTCGACTACGTCAAGGCTGCATGGTTCAACCATCAGTACCTCATCCAGCAACCCGACGAGGCATGGACACCTGCGTTCGACAAACTGCTGAAGCAGGAGGGCATCGAATCCACGCCCGAAAAGGAGGCAGAAGTGGTGCGCATGATGAAACTGAAGGTCATCGAATACATCGACGGCGAGGGCAACAAGAAGAAGCGCAACGTCAGTTTCGTCAGCGACCTGTGGCCGCTCTGCCGTTTCTACTTCGTGGCTCCCACGGCGTTCGACCGTGAGGACAAGTTCATCCGCAAGAACTGGGGAGAACATACCGCCGACGAGATGCGCCAGTTCATGGGCATCCTGCAATCCATCGACGACTTCTCGGTGGAGGGACAGAAGGCCGCTATCGACCCCTGGACAGAGCAATCGGGCATTCGTCCCTGGAACGCCTGGCGCATCTGCCTGGTGGGTGCTGGACAAGGTCCCGACATGTACGAATTGGCAGCGTTCCTTGGTAAGGAGGAAACCCTGCGACGCATGCAGTTTGCCATTGAAACGCTGGGCTGATGTTGTACACGATTGCCATCTACATCTACCAGCTGTGCGTCATGCTGGCATCGCCCTTCCACCGAAAGGCAAAGGCCATACTCAAAGGGCAACGAGAGACATTCCGCATACTCAAGCAAAAGGTGGACAAGAATGCCCGCTATGTTTGGTTTCACACCGCCTCGCTGGGTGAGTTCGAGCAAGGACGCCCCCTGATGGAGCGTTTCCGCAGCAAGCATCCCGAATACAAGATTCTGCTCACCTTCTTCTCGCCTTCGGGCTACGAGGTCAGGAAGGACTATGAGGGAGCCGACATCATCTGCTACCTGCCCTTCGACACACCTGGCAATGTCTATCGCTTCCTCCATCTCATCCGACCCGAGAAGGCGTTCTTCATCAAGTATGAGTTCTGGCTCGACTACATGTGGGCCTGCCACCACTATCACATCCCCATCTACAGCGTGAGCAGCATCTTCCGTCCCAACAAGGTATTCTTCCGCTGGTACGGCCGCCCGTATGCCCATGTCCTGAAGTATGTTTCTCACTTCTTCGTGCAGGACGAGCAGAGCCGCGAACTGCTGGCAAAGCGTGGGATTGTGGACAACGTCTCCATCGTGGGCGACACACGCTTCGACCGCGTCATCGACATTGCCCGTCAAGCCAAGGAACTGCCGCTGGTGGAACGCTTCTGCGGGGAATCCCCCTTCGTCTTCGTGGCTGGCAGCAGTTGGCCGCCCGACGAGGATCTCATCATCCCGTATTTCAACACTCATCCCGAGATGAAGTTGATACTGGCTCCGCACGTAATCGACGAAAGCCACCTGCAACAGATTGAGCAAAAACTGTGTCGCCCCAGCCTGCGCTACACCGACGCGACGGAGGGGAACGTGGCTCATGCCGACTGTCTCATCATCAATTGCTACGGGCTGCTCTCCAGCATCTATCGCTACGGCCAGTTGGCCTACGTGGGGGGAGGATTCGGCGTGGGCATCCACAATGTTCCCGAAGCGGCGGTCTATGGAATTCCCGTTCTCATCGGCCCCAACAACAAGAAGTTCCGTGAGGCACAGGATCTCCTGCGCATGGGCGGGTGCTTCGAGATTACAGGGCAGACGCTCTTCAACGCCGTGGTGGACCGTATCCTCTGCGACCCGTCGCTGCGTGAGTCCCGTGGTGCGGTGTGCCGCAACTACATCGTCAGCAATGCTGGAGCCTCCGATGTCATCTTCAAAACCCTGAACCTATAGCAAGGGGCAACTTTCAATTTTCAATTTTCAATTTTCAACATGAAACGCATCCTGCTCTTTCTCATTTTCTCATTCTCTCATTTTCTCATTTTCTCAGGGAGTATATCCGCCAAGCCCCGCACCATTCGCAGCGTAGCCCCCATTGTGGTGGAGTCGCAAGTGGGCACAGTACCCCGATTGCCTTGGCAAGTGCTGGTGGACTACAGCGACGGCAGTCAGGAGTGGCGGCAGACCCGTTGGAGCAATTCGCTCCTAACCACCGAACAGGAGCAGACCGCCAAGCCTGTGGGAACGGAATACACCATCGAAGGATTCATCATCGGCGACAACACCACCAGCCAGGGCTATCCCCTCACGGCACAGATTCGCGTCGTGGCCGATGCTGCACGCGTTCCTGCACCCCAGCCTCGGGCGCACACGCTGCCGCTGAGCGACGTTCGCCTGATAGGCAACAACCGACTGACCTCCAACCGCGACCTCGACATCCGCGAAATCCTCTCGTGGGATGTCGCCCAGCAACTCTACAACTACCGCGACACCTACGGACTGCCCACCGAGGGCTATCCCGAGGCCGACGGCTGGGACTCCCCCACCACCAAACTCAAGGGGCACGGTTCGGGTCATTACATGTCGGCACTGGCCTTTGCCTTTGCTTCGGCACAGGACGATGGCACGCGCACGGAACTTCGCAATCGCATCCGCCGCATGGTCGATGAACTGCGCCAATGCCAGGAACGCACCTTCGTCTGGAACGACTCTTTGGGTCGCTATTGGGAGGCTCGCGACTTGGCACCCGAGACAGAACTGGTGACACTGAAGGGCAATTGGAAAGCATTCGATGAATACAAAAAGGACTGGCAGCACTACGGCTACGGCTATCTCAACGCCATCCCTGCACAGCACGCCGCCCTCATCGAATGCTATCGCGCGTATAACAACGAAGAATGGGTGTGGGCCCCCTACTACACCATCCACAAACAGTTGGCAGGCCTCATCGACATAGCCCTCAACATCGACGACCAGGCTATTGCCCAAAAAGCCCTGCTCATCGCCAAGGACATGGGCCTGTGGGTGTGGAACCGCCTCCACTACCGCACATACGTCAAGACCGACGGCACACGCGACGAACGCCGCCAGCGCCCAGGCAACCGCTACGAGATGTGGAACATGTACATCGCTGGCGAGGTGGGCGGCATGGCCGAATCGCTCAGCCGCCTCTCGGAGATGGTGAAGG
>CALAVF010000187.1 GCA_937892315.1 uncultured Prevotellaceae bacterium
GGGTGGCTGATGATTATCTTGCGGCGTCCCCACCTGAAGAGTGTCACTTCACGCAGCCCCTACACGACCATCCCCTTGGGTATCGTGCTGAAGGGTGACAAAATCATCACCATCTGCAATCAGGAGACGCGGATGATGCTGGATTTCGTGAACCACCAGATGCGTCGTGCGGAGGGTTTCACCGATGCCGCCGACTTGGTGTTCCGACTCTTCCTCAGTGCTTCTGTGTGGTATCTGAAGTATCTGAAGCAGGTGAACGGCATCATTGAGAAGGCAAAGCGTGACCTCGACAAGCACATCGACAACAAGGACCTCATCAACCTGTCGCGTCTGCAAGACTCGCTCACTTACTTCGGCACCTCCATCCGTGGCAACGAGTCGCTGCTGAGTAAGTTGAAGTTCCGCCTGCCTGTCGATGAACTGGATGCCGAACTCATCGAGGACGTGAACATCGAGATGAATCAGGCACGCGAGACGACTGCCATCTACATCAACATCCTCGACTCGACCATGGACACCTACGCGAACATTATTAATAATAACATGAACACGGTGATGCGACTGCTCACCTCGCTCAACATGATTATCCTCTTCCCGACCTTCATCACCTCCATGTTCGGCATGAACCTCATCAACGGCATGGAACAGTGGAAGTGGGGATTCCCCATTGCCATCATCGCCTGTGTGGTCAGCACGGCGATTTCGCTCTTGTGGTTCAGAAAGAAGAACTGGCTGTAAGAAGAGGTCGTAATGCAACATAGATGTACCAATATCACACAGCAAGTTGCCATTTTTAATGTTTTATAGCATAAAAAAGTGGCAACTTGCTATGTGATTGGGGATTTATTAGTATTTTTGCATGGAATTTTGGTAAAAAGACTATCGAATCAATAAGACATCTAACAAATTTCAAATAACATCAACATGAAAAAGTACAATTTCAATGCAGGACCTTCTATCCTCCCACGTGAGGTGATTGAACAGACTGCACAGGCTTGTCTTGATTTCAATGGGTCAGGACTTTCATTGATGGAAATCAGCCATCGTGCAAAGGATTTCCAGCCAGTAGTGGACGAAGCGGTAGCACTCTTCAAGGAACTTCTCAACATTCCAGAGGGTTACTCCGTGCTCTTCCTCGGTGGCGGTGCAAGTCTTGAGTTCTGCATGATTCCTTACAACTTCCTCGAAAAGAAGGCTGCCTATCTGAACACCGGTGTGTGGGCAACCAAGGCAGAGAAGGAAGCCAAGGGATTTGGTGAAGTGGTAGAGGTGGCTTCTTCTGCCGACAAGAACTTCACTTACATCCCACGCAATTTCGAGATTCCAACGGATGCAGACTATCTCCACATTACGACCAACAACACGATTTACGGTACAGAACTTCGCGAAGACCTCGACTCTCCCATTCCGCTGATTGCCGACATGTCTTCCGACATCTTCAGCCGTCCAGTTGACGTGAGCAAGTACGCCCTTATCTATGGTGGTGCACAGAAGAACCTCGCCATGGCAGGTCTCACCTTCGTCATCGTGAAGGAAGACGCACTCGGCAAGGTGTCTCGCCACATCCCAACGATGCTTGACTACCGCACTCACGTGAAGAAGGGGTCGATGTTCAACACACCTCCAGTAGTGCCTATCTATTCAGCCTTGATGAACCTCCGCTACATGAAGGCTCATGGCGGTGTAGAGGCAATGGAGAAGTTGGCTAAGCAGCGTGCTGAAATCGTTTACAACGAAATCGACCGCAACAAACTCTTCGTCGGCACAGCCGAGGAGGACAGCCGTTCGCTCATGAACCTCACTTTCGTCTTGAAGCCCGAGTATCAGGAGTTGCAGGACGAGTTCCTCAAGTTCGCAACCAGCCAGGGTATGGTCGGTGTGAAGGGTCACCGCGACGTTGGTGGTTTCCGTGCTTCTTGCTACAACGCCATGTCCATCGAAGGCGTTCAGGCTCTCGTGAAGTGCATGAAGGAGTTTGAGGCTCAACACTAATTGGATTGTTTAACTTTAACACGAATTGCCATGAATTAGCCACGAATTATTCATGAATTTTTAGCGAAAAACAATTTATGATAAATTCATGGGTAATTCATGGCAATTCGTGTTGATAAATAAAAGAAAAATGGCAAAAGTTTTAATTGCAACAGAGAAGCCCTTTGCGGCTCCTGCCGTTGCTGGAATCAAAGAGATTATTGAAGGTGCTGGCTTTGAACTGGCACTCTTGGAGAAATATACAGAGAAGGCACAGTTGTTGGAGGCTGTGGCTGATGTGGATGCCATCATCATCCGTTCCGACAAAATCGATGCTGAAGTGCTCGACGCTGCCAAGAACCTGAAGATTGTGGTTCGTGCAGGTGCAGGCTACGACAATGTGGACCTCGATGCCGCTACTGCTCACAAGGTGGTGGTGATGAACACTCCTGGTCAGAACGCCAACGCAGTGGCTGAACTCGTGCTCGGTCTGCTCGTGTTCACCGTTCGTAACTTCTACAACGGCAAGGCTGGTTCTGAGTTGATGGGCAAGAAACTCGGCATCCTCGCTTTCGGCAACGTGGGTCGCAATGTGGCTCGCATCGCCAAGGGCTTCGGTATGGAAGTGTCTGCCTACGACGCTTACTGTCCCGCAGAGGCAATCGAGGCAGCAGGTGTTCACGCCGCTGCATCACAGGCAGAACTCTTTGAGACTTGCGACATTGTTTCTCTCCACATCCCTGCCACCGCCGAGACCAAGCAGAGCATCAACAAGACACTTGTCGGCAGCATGAAGAAGGGTGGTATCCTCATCAACACCGCCCGCAAGGAAGTCATCAACGAGCCAGAACTCCTCGAACTCCTTGCTGAGCGTACCGACCTCAAGTACATCACCGACATCAAGCCCGATGCCGATGCTGACTTCGCCAAGTTCGAAGGTCGCTATTTCTCCACACCCAAGAAGATGGGTGCCCAAACTGCCGAGGCAAACACCAACGCAGGTCTTGCTGCCGCCAACCAGATTGTCGGCTACATCAAGGAGGGTATCACCAAGTTCCAGGTGAACAAATAAGACTTCATCGTCTGATTCAACCGATAAAGACAAAGACACAGGGAGGGCGTAAACAATGCAATTTGTTTACGCCCTCCCTCTATCTTTGCGATAGGACAAAACGACACACTCGTCACCTCTGAAGTGGTGTGACTCACACCGCCCGAGTGGTCTGAGTCACACCACCGAGGCGGTCT
>CALAVF010000188.1 GCA_937892315.1 uncultured Prevotellaceae bacterium
CATACTGGGAGAAGAAGGTGAACATTACCTGCGGATAGGTTCCCCACCAGACGGGGCCGCCGATGAAGACCGTGTCGTACTGGTCGAGATTTTCCAGCGAGCCCTCGAATGGAGGCAGTTCTCCCTTCTGCTGTTCCTCTTTGGCGAGGTCGCACAGCGGGCGGTATGCCATGCCGTCGTACTTTGAGGTCTTGATTTCAAACTGGTCGGCACCTGTCAGTTCGCTGATGTAGTCAGCCACAATCTTGGTGTTGCCCACCTTGATGTCGCCCACGCTGTAGTTGTCGCCGGCATGGGAGAAGAACACGACGAGCGTCTTGTCGTCTTTCTTGACAGCCTCTGCCGTTGCCTCCTGAGCCTCTGGCTCATTCACGTTCGATTCACTCTTTTTGCTTCCGCTACATGCGGTGGACACCAGCATACACAGGGCTGATGCCAAGATGTACTTCATCGTTTTCATATTTTTCCTTTTTTATGTTAGTAACCTGTTTTCGACTGCAAAGTTCGGAAGAAATCCGCCATCTGCTTGTACACAAATTGCGGAAAGATTTACCAATTTTGCTTAAACAGGCGTTCTCACTCTCTGAATTGACTATCGTCTTCTTCGCTCATGACTCGGCATAGTCGATGCAAGCATCACTCTGCACTCGCTATTCCCTCAGTTCGCTTGGCTTCGCCCCTAAATTGTTCTGCACATAGCGGGTGAAGTGGGAGAGTGACGAAAAGCCAAACATGTCGCTGATGTCGGAGAATGAGAGGCGGCGGTCACGCAGCAGGCGGCTGATGTCGAGGGCGGCGTAGCGAGTAATCCAGTAGTTGGCAGGCAGCCCGCTCACTTTTTTCGACACCTCGCTGAGATACTTTGCCGTGACGCAGAGTTTGTTGGCATAGTAGCCAATCTCGCGGTTCGTGCGGAAGTCGCCCCGTTCCAGCATCTCGATGAACTGCTCCATCAACTGGTGGTATTGCGACGAAATCTTGTCCGTGCCGTACAATTGGGCGTGGAAGTCGAAGAAGTCGATAATCATGCACTCGATGGCGTTCTTCAGGGCGTCGCGGTGGAAGCGGTGGCTGGTTTCGGCGAGTCGTCGTTTGATGTTCTCGAAGTTCATGCCGCACACCTCCTGCTGCTGTGGGGTGAGCCGCATGATGGGGTTCTCGAAGAGTGCCAGATGTCCCCTCATGCCGTAGTTGCTCTGTGGGGTGGAAATCTCGATGAACTCTTGTGTCACGTAAACCACATCAACCACAAAGTCGTCGCTCTCCACAAGATTCAGCACCAGGTCGCCGCGTCGAGGGATAATCAGGCAATCGCCCGCCTCGAAGCGGAACGCCTTGCCATGCCGTTCGAATGTGCAATACCCCTTGCGACAGAAGGCATGGCACAGATAACTTGCAAATTTGTAGTCGCCAATGTGCTGCAGCGTATGGTCTATAATAATGTGATGAATCGTGTCCATAGTTCGGGTGTTTCGATGGTTACTGGCTACAAAGTTAGCAAGAAAAATTGAAATTCTTTCAAAAAAAGTGCGTCTTTTTTTCACACCCTCCGTCTGGTGGACTTTTTTTGCCCAACGAACACAAAAACGGTACGCTCGAAACCTCTCAAGTGGTCTGAGTCACACCGCCTCAGTGGTGTGACTCAGACCACTTTGGAGGCTTCGGGCGTGTCGTTTTGTCCTATTGCGGTGTTTGCATTTTGTCGTGAAAAAAGTTCGGCTATTACAGCCACGAGGGTCAACGCCAATGGAACACTATTTCTCGGAAAGTTCGGTGGAATAGCCGTGTGGCGTTTGAACGTGTGATGAAGATTTTTAGGGTTGCAAACTGTCCAGCAGTCCTGCACAGGCATCTTCCAAAATCTCAATCACATTTTCAAATCCTTGTTCGCCGCCATAATAAGGGTCGGGCACATGGTCGATGGTGTGTGCCTGACAGTAGTCGGTCATCCGCACAATCTTTGCCTCCGCCTCCAAGGTGGGAGCCAACCGATGCAGGCGGTCCCAGTTGCTGTCGTCCATGCTGACGATGAGGTCGAAGAGGTCAAAGTCTATCTCTCGGATGGGACGGGAAATGTGTGTCAGATGGTAGCCATGTCGCCATGCATGAGCCTTCATGCGAGGGTCGGAGCCTTCGCCTTCATGGTATCCTATCAGACCTGCAGAATCAATTTCATACTCCGCACTTAGTCCTCTCTCGTTCACCAATTTACGCATGATTGCCTCGGCCATCGGTGAACGGCAAATATTGCCGAGGCAAATGAAGAGAATCTTGGTCAAAGTAGTTTGTTGGTGTTCTGGTCGGGGAAGACCACTTTGGGGGTGAATGTCTTGGCTTCCTCATAGTCCATGAGGGCGTAGGACATGATGATGACGATGTCGCCCACTTGCACCTTGCGGGCGGCGGCACCGTTGAGGCAGATGCAGCCACTGCCTCGTTCGCCTCGGATGACGTAGGTGTCGAAGCGTTCGCCGTTGTTGTTGTTGACGATAAAAACGCGTTCGCCGGCAATGATGCCGACGGCATCCATCAGGTCTTCGTCGATGGTGATGCTGCCCATGTAGTTGAGGTTGGCTTCCGTCACCCGAACGCAGTGCAACTTCGATTTCAGCACTTCTATCTGCATAGCCCGCTGTTATTTATAGTTGATATTGTCGATGAGTCGGATGGGTTTGGCACCGCAGAAGACAGTGATGCAGCCCTGGATGTGTTCGGCATCGTCCCAGGAAGTCACGCTCTCGAGGGTGATGGCATTCACGATGTCGTAGTATTGCACTTCGAGCCCTTCCACCGCATTGATTTGCTGGATGGCCATTTGCTTGGTCTCTTCCACCGTGTGGGTCTTGCTGAACGCCACACTTTCCTTCAATGCCTTATAGATGTTGGGGGCAACGTCTCGCTCGTTGGGGGCAAGAAGCGTGTTGCGAGAGGAAAGTGCCAAGCCGTCTTCCTCACGGATGATGGGGCATGGACGGATTTCGAGTCGCTTTGCCCATTCCTCGCCTCGCTTGGTGTAATCTGCCACCATGGCACGGATGACTGCAATCTGTTGGAAGTCCTTTTCGCCGAAGTAAGCACGGTCGGGCTCTACGAACATGAAGAGTTTGCTGACAATCTGACAAACGCCGTTGAAGTGTCCAGGACGGAACGCACCTTCCATCACGGTGTCGGTAGGAGGGTAAGAGAAAGAACGGGTGTCAGGCTCTGGATACACTTCTTCCACCGATGGGGCAAACACATAATCTGCACCCAGGCTTTGAAGCAGTTTGCAATCGGCAAACAGCGTGCGGGGATATGCCTCGAGGTCTTTCTTATCGTTGAATTGGGTTGGGTTGACAAACACGCTCACGATGGTGGCGTGGTTTTCTCTTACACTTCGTTTCACGAGCGATGCGTGTCCCGCATGGAGCGCACCCATCGTTGGCACAAGTCCAACGGTTTTGCTATTGTCTCTCAAGGCTGCAACCTTCGCCTTGAGTTCTTTGACCGAATTGATAATTTCCATTGCTTTCTTTTTCAAAACTTAGAAAAGTGCTGCAAAGGTACGAATTAAAAGTGAAATGTGACAAGTGAAAAGTGAAAAATCTAAGTTCCCTACCGTCTGCGTGGCAGGAAACTTAGATTTTTCACTTTTCGTTATTCACTTTTCACTCAATCAGAGCGGATAGTTCTCGAAGTCATAGAGGATGGTTGAGAGATAGCGTTCGCCTGTGTCGGGCAGGAGAGCCACGATGGTCTTGCCTGCGTTGGATGGCTGCTTGGCGATTTCGCTGGCTGCGTATGCGGATGCTCCTGATGAGATGCCGACCAACAGACCTTCGGCGGCTGCAATCTTGCGGCTGGTGAGGATGGCTGCATCGTTGGGCACTTTGAAAATCTCCTCAACCACGGTACGGTCGAATGTCTTTGGTACGAAACCT
>CALAVF010000189.1 GCA_937892315.1 uncultured Prevotellaceae bacterium
TTCGCCAGACCCCAGATAATTTTTCTGCGTATTTCCGTGTTTTCTGCGTGAAATTATAAACTCTTTCTGCGAGAAACAAAAAACTCTTTCCGTGAGAGCCAACGAACTACGCCACTCGCTGTCGTGTGCCCATGCGTGCCTCTACCACGTTGACCACATAGTCGCCGAGTTTCTCGCACTCGTTGATGATGTCCATATACACGGTGCCGACGGCGTAGGTGTATTTGTGGTTGTTCACGTCGTTGATGTTCTGCGACTTGAGTTGCGCACGATAGTTGTTGATTTCGTTCTCGATGTTGAACGACTTGTTCACGTCGAAGGCATCCTTGCGACCGCTCATCAAGGCATTCATCTGGGTGAGCGCGGCTTCGGTCAGGTCCATCATCTGGTGGATGTGGTCGTACTGCTGCTCGTCGAAGTGGTCAGTCTTGCCATTGAACTTGCGGTTGATGGTGCGTGCCATGTTGTAGCAGGCGTCGCCGATGCTCTCCAACTCGGATATCTCACGCAGCATGGCGCGTATCTTCGCCTTGGTGTCGTCGGAGAGGTGCGCGTCGCCCACCTGGTCGAGATAGTTGGCGATTTCGAGTTCCATGTTGTCGGATATGCCCTCGTACTTCTCGATGCGCGAGTAGAGTTTGGCGAACTCCTTCTCGTCCTTCTCGGTGAGCAGGATGCGGACCATGCCGAACATACGTTGCATACGGTCGGCGAAGGACTGTATCTCTTTGTGTGCCTCGAGGACGGAGAGTTCGGGGGTCTTCATGATGCCCGACGTGATGAAGTGCAGACGGAAATCCTCCTCCTCGTCCACCTTCTTCGGCTTGATGACCCAGCACACGAACCGCTCGATGTAGGGGATGAACCAAATCTGCAGGAGGGTGTTGCTGACGTTGAAGGCGGAGTGGAAGGTTGCCAAGACCATCGATGCCTTCAGGGCATAGCCCGTGGCTGTGGACGGCATGGCGGGGTCGAAGTCAACCAGGTGGCAGACGGCTCCGTAGAAGGGCTTGAGCACGATGAGCACCCAGACGACTCCGATGACGTTGATGCTCATGTGGGCAAAGGCGGCTCGGCGTGCCTGCACGTTGGCGTTCATGGCAACGATGTTGGAGGTGATGGTCGTGCCGATGTTCTCTCCCAGCACGAGCATGATGCCCTGGTCGAGATGGAGCACTCCGGTGGAGCAGAGCATCATGGTGATTGCCATGATGGCTGCTGAGGACTGCACGCAGAGGGTGAGCACGGTGCCCATCAGGAGGAAGAGGCAGGAATTGAGGAACGTGGGCTCGTTGAAGTTGGAGAAGAACTGGGCGATGGCGGCGCCAGCCTCGGGGTCGTTGACCAAGGCAAAGCCCGTGTCCTTCAGGGTGCTCAGACCGAGGAAGAGGAAGGACACGCCGAAGAGGAAGTCGCCAATGATGCGCTTGCTCTTCATGTAGATGAGGATGATGCCGATGAAGAAGGCGGGATAGACGAAGTCGGCAATGTTGAAGGAGAAACCGAACGACATGATCCACGCGGTGACGGTGGTTCCGATATGGGCACCCATAATAACAGAAATCGCCTGCACGAGCGTGAGCAATCCAGCATTGACGAACGAGACGGTCATCAGCGTTGTGGCTGTAGAACTCTGCACGGCGGCGGTTACAAACATACCCGTGAGGGCACCTGTGAAGCGGTTGGTGGTCATGGCGCCAAGCACATGGCGCAGTTGCGGACCTGCCATCTTCTGGAGGGCTTCGCTCATCGACTTCATACCGAACATGAGCAACGCCAAGGAACCCAGAAGTTTGAAGATAATCCAGATTGACATGGTACTGAGTTAGTTATTGTTTACGTTTATTCCGCGACAAATTTAGCACAATTCCTCGAAAAAACAAAATCTGACCCTACTTTTCTGCTTGCAGGGTCAGATTTTTTTCTCACTCGGGCTCTTTCTCGCTCGCCACACGCACGAAGTTGCGCGGTTGCGGTTACATGCCCACCAGGTAGTTGATGGTTTGCACCTTGCCCATGATGGCGGAGAGTGCGTCGCGGAGGGTGCCGATGAGGTTGTTGGAGTCGATGTAGTCGGATACTTCCTCGTGGGGGATGAGCAGCAGGACGGTGTCGCCTCGCAGGGAGATGACGCGGATTTGCATGAGGTACATGGTGTAGATGCGTGCTCCGAAGGCGGCGGTGAGGCGGTCGCGGAAGGGCGGGTCGGTGAAGGACATGCCGTCCCAGGGCGAATGCTGAGCCTGCCCCGACGCATCGGTGCGTGATGCCGCCGAGGTCGCCTGCGGGTTGCCGCCGCCTTGCTTGGCTTGGCGTGCCGCACGTGCGTTCCGTTCATATTCTTCGATGCCGACGGGTTCTTCTTGTGCAAAATTCGTGACTCCTTCTTCGTAGATTTCCTCGGCGATGGCGTCCTCGAAATCGTCTATCACGTTGCGAAGTGCCGAGAAGGCGTACTTCTTCTTGTCAAGAATTTTGCTCTTTTCCTTGTCGATATACTTCTTCACTTCGTTCATTTTCGCGATGAAGATGTCGATGTTTTCGTCGTTGATGCGGGGCAGGAGTTGGCGGAAATCGGAGTTGCGGAAGCCGAACTCGTGCTTGAGGAAATCCTCGATGGCTATCAACTTTTTTGCCATCGATGCGGAGCGGTTCTGCTGCTTGCCGAGGTCGGACGTGGTGATGGTGAAGAGGATTTTGTCGGGTGTGCCGTTCTTCTTTCCGGGGGGATAAATCTCCTGGAAGTCGAAGTAGCAGTCCGCCTCTCCCTTCTCGGCGAGGTCGCGGAGTTCGTCGGCGGCGGTGTTGAGGACGCGGCGCTTGAACTGGCGATACTCGGTGTACTTCTTCTCGACCCAACTCCACTGCCCGTCCTCGCCCTCCTCGTAGGCGTAGAAGCCGAGAATCTTGCGCAGTTCGCTGTAATCGACCTCCCAGCGGCCGAACGCCTTGTAGGCGGTGATGATCATGTAGAGGCGGCTGGTGTACTGGCTGGAGGAGTTGCGGGCGACTGCCTTGATGTATTTGCTGTAGCGGGTGAAATTGAAGATGTCCTTCGCCTGCTCGCGGTTGAAGCAGAAGCGGATGAACCCCTTGCGGCGGCCGCGCTCGTTGTCCTCGAAGGGCACCAGGATGCTGTCGAAGACGTGGGAGAGTTTCATCATCTTCATGCCCTCCACCTCCTCCGGCTTCTTGATGGTGGTGGACATCAGGCGATACGCCATCTGCTCCACGTCGCTGTAGTAGTCGGGACGGTTGGAGATGGCGGCGAGGCTCACATCGACGTGGGCGACACCGTTCTCGTTGAAGTCCTCCTCGCGGAAGACGGCGTTGCCCTCCTCACCCATGTGGGCGATGAAGTCGTTGATTTTCACCTGCAGCGCGCCCATGAGTTCCACCATGATGTGGGTCTGCGTCAGCGACAGGTCGCCCCTCATCACCGAGAGGGCGTAGGGCTGCTTGATCCACTCCACGTTCTGCGGCAGGTTCTTCATGATGCTCTCGTCCTGTGCCTTCTTGGTCTTCGTCGAAGCCTTCCCGATGCTGACCACCGGCTTTCGCGTCGGCGCCGCCGGACCCGGCTCGGCAGCGATTGAGCCGCCTTCCGTCTGGCTGTCCGCCACTGGATATTCCGTCTGTTTTGCCATGCTCGTTGGTTAGGTTAAATTTCCGACTGCAAAGATGGACATTTTTTTTCTATCCACAAAACCTTTTCCGCTTTTTTTTCTCGCTTTTTTCATGCCACGCCTCCCCTTTTTTCCTAAGAAAAAAGCCACACCCGAATTTCCCGAACGTGACGAATCCGTATTGTGAACGGGCATTTCAGCGTGACAAATGCGGGTCGAAAACGCACCCCCGACACACATTCTTCCTCGCTCCCCCTCCCTCATTCTCTCTGGTTTTCTATGCGGCGACAATGTCGCCGCCCTCCCCCCTCCCTCCTTTGGAATTTGTCACGCCCACCCCTTCTCTTTGGTTTTTGTCTCAAATCTCTTTGGAATTTGTCACACCCGCCCCTTTTCGTTTGCCTTTTGTCACGTTTTTCCCCTTCTCTCCTTGGTTTTCGTCCCATTTCCCTTGGGTTTTTGCCACGCCCTCACTTGGATTTTGTCACACTTCCCCCTCCTTCCTCCCAGTCTTTCAACCACTTACCCC
>CALAVF010000190.1 GCA_937892315.1 uncultured Prevotellaceae bacterium
CTAAAGTATGATTAACATCATCAAGAAGTCTTTTACCACCATCATCTTCATCGCTCATCTCAACATTTCTCCCCAAATCTTTTGGTGTGTAAAGAAAAAAGTTTTCATTCCCCATCAATAAGAGAGAACAAAGAGAGCGGGCACACTCGTCAAAAGTGTGTCCGCTCTAATATAAAATAGATGTGATGAAGAAGCCTACTTCAGAATGCGGCTCATTTCGCCACTGAAATGAGTGGCACGCCCAGCACGGCAGAAATGCGTGCCAAAGTGGAGAGCGTGAAGTTATGCGTGCCGCCGAGCCAAGAGTGAACGGATGCAGGAGATGTGCCTATCCTTGCTGCCAACTCCTTTTGTGTCATCCGCTTCCTGTGCAGGGCATGCAGGTACATATTTCTTTTGAATAAATTACTTTTTATAGTCACTTTTTTATCTCAAAAGGTAATTTTTATAATTTTAGGATGATTTTCAGGCTAATTGAACGAGGGATGGAGGAAGGGAGGAGAAGGGAAAGGGAGGAAGGGAGGGAGAGGGGGCAGCGATGACATCGCTGCATAGAGGACCTGAGGAGGGAGGGGGCAGGAGGAAGAATGGGAGGGATGGGGAGAAAAACACCTCGCATGGGGGATGCGAGGTGTGAAGTGCCCTCAAAAGTGTTGGGGAGAGGGGTTCATGGGTATGAGGTGGGGCTATGTGCGTGGTTTTCGGCGTTGGGAGAGGCGGTTTTGGTAGTGTTCGGCCATGCTGTCTACGGCTTTGTCGCGGGCTTTGTCGACGATGGCGGCATAGATGGTGGTGGTTTGGATCTTGCGGTGGCCGAGGAGTTTGGATACGGTGTAGAGGTCGGCTCCTGCCATGAGTGCCATGGTGGCACAACTGTGGCGTGCGGTGTGGAAGGTGACATGCTTGCTGATTCTTGCTTTTGTCGCCCATTTTGCGATGGCGCTTTCGATGGTGGGCAGACTGGGCATTCTGAAAACGAAGTCTTCGGGGCCGCCCATTTGATTTGGGAGCCATCGAACGGCTTCGATGTTGAGTTTGTTGTTGATGGGTTCTTGTGTCTTTTGCATGATGATGGAGTAGCGATAGGTGTCGCCTGTCTTTTTGATGTCTTTCCATTGGAGTTTGCGAACGTCGCTGAGTCGCAAGCCTGTGAAGCAACTGAACATGAAACTGCGTTTGACTTGGTCGTTGTGGCAGTAGGAGTTGGCGAGTCTGCCTATCTCGTCGGCATCGAGATATTCCTTGATTACGACGGGGCGTTGTGGCATGTCGCTTTTCCTCATCCGCATGACGGGGTTGGCGATGATGGTTTGGTCTATCACGGCTTCGTTGAGGATGCTCTTGAAGGCACCGAAGTAGTGGTAGGCGGTGACGCCCGAGAGTGCTTTCCCCGTCTTGGTTCGGGCTTGCTTGAGGTGTTCGGCAAAGCCTTTGCAGAGGTCGAGGTCGATGTCTTTCATCTTGACGTATCGGGCTTTGGCGCCGAGATAGGTGGCGAGGTGGTTGGACATGTTGCGGCAGGCGTTGGTGTAACTGTTGCCTCGATGGCTCTTTTTGGAGGCTTTCAGATGGTACTTCAGATACTCGAAGAGCCGCATTTTCGACTTGTCGTTGTTGAACGTGATGCCTGCCTGTCCGTTGGCGATTTCGATGATTCGTTTTGCCTTGATGGCTTGGGCTGCCTGAAGGGTCTGCCTGTTCATGATTTTGGATTCGAGGTCGGTTTCGGGAATCAGGTAGAGTTTCAGAAACTCGTAGGCTCGGCATCCGTTGTAGTAGGTGTCGAGGTAGATGGACTGGTTTCCGCTGACAAGTCTCTTGAATCGGATTTTGACCGGTTCTTTTCTTTTGGAGGTTTGATTTTCTTTTTCCATGATTTTTTTTGCCAAAGGTACGGAAAAATCCAACGAAACAAAGAACAAAGCGTACATCAAAATGATGTAGAAATGGAAAAATCATCCTGTTTTCTTGTATTATCGCAGGGAAAGCCTTAACTTTGCACCGAATTTTAAGAAAATGAAGGATATATATTATAAGGTGGCAGGGCATGTGTTTGCTCTGTGTACAGATGGACAGGAAAGTGTCGTCTGTGATATGAGGCAGTATGAGCCGTTTGTGACTGAACCGACGGAACAATTGATTTTTAGGCTTAGAATTTCTGACGAGAGGCCTTTAATGGTTGGTTTTCAGGAAGAAGTGAATCAGGAGGACGAAGGTCAGAGCATTGTTGCCGGCACGCTGGCAGGGCATCCTTGCTTCGAGTTTTGGCTGGGCAAGGTGCGTTCGGCGCTGTTGGTGATTGGCGACGACTATCGGGATAGTGTGGTGTATGTCGAGAACAGCCGCATGTTTGGCATCAACAATGCGCTGATGGTGCTGTATGCGTTGAGCACGGCCGACAAGCAGACGGCGCTGTTCCACTCGTCGGTGGTGAGTTACGAGGGCAAGGCGTACATGTTTCTGGGCAGAAGCGGCACGGGCAAGAGTACGCACAGTGGCTTGTGGCTCAAGTATATAGA
>CALAVF010000191.1 GCA_937892315.1 uncultured Prevotellaceae bacterium
ATGAGTTATGCGAATGCGAAGGGGATTCCGTTTGTCGCGATTGTGGGCGAAAGCGAACTGGCTGAAGGGAAGATTAACCTGAAGAACATGACGACAGGTGAGCAGCAGTTGGTAAGTGCGGAGGAACTGGTGGAAATTTTTAAATGAAGAATGAAGAGTGAAGAATGAAGAATACCATGCGGCTTGCTTTTGCAAAGACTTCAATTGTTCAAACATGCCGCATGGTATTCTTCATTCTTCATTTTTTCAAAATGCAGGTAAGAACAGATAAGCATATCTGAATGAGACATGCTTTCTGTTCTTGCTTTTATGGTTTTGTGCCTATGGAAAGGCCCTCTTTTTCTTATCCGTTCAACTGACGCTTGGTTCCTTGCAGGTTGATTTGCGTTGTGACGCTGGCAAGGAGTTTCTCCATGATGATAGGCTTGTTGATGAAGTCGTTGGCACCCAGTTGGAAACCCTTTGAGATGTCCTGCTCTGAGTTGAGGGCAGAGAGGATGATGATGGGGAGGTCTTTGGTGCTATCGTCTGCACGGAGGCGGCGAATGACTTCAAATCCGTCGATACCTGGCATCATGAGGTCGAGCAAGAGGAGGTCTGGCTTCTTCGTCTTGATGGCATCGAGTGCTGCCTGACCACCGTTGGCGGTACGGATTTCGAATGTGTACTGAGAGAGCATCTTCTTGATAAGAAGGATGTTGAGAGGCACATCGTCCACGATAAGTACATTGAGTTTTTCAACTTCAATGCCTGGCTGGATGTTGTTATTCATAATAATATATGGTGTTAGTTCTTTCTTGCAGAAAGGGGTGTTAATGAAAATAGTTAGTGTTTATTGTAGTTCTTTTGGTTTCTTGGGTGCGTTGGGGTCGTATGCCACGCTGTCGTCTGGAGTCGGTGACACGAAGTCCATCTCCTTGATGAAGTCGTCGATGGTCGATTGATTGCCGTGCAACTTCATGTAGGTGCAGCATATCTTCTCCCCAGGATTGAGGATTGGCACAGCGGCACGTATGGTCTCAGCGAGCATAATCTGGAAGTTGATGATGCCCTCTTCGGTATCGCCCGTGTAGTTGCGGATAACGGAGCCGATGTAGGTGATGTTGTTGGCTGCAGATACCTTGTTGGTAGGGAAGTAGAGGCAGGTCAACTCGATGCCTTCTGAGCGTATCGGCATGGTCTCGCCCTCCTCGTTGAGAATCCAAATCTTGCCGACGAGCAGGTCGCCCTTGAAGTTGCCCGTGAACTTCTGCTCTGCCAAGAGGCGGATACGGTTAACGAAACGGTTGTATTCGATGTAGTTGTCGTAGAACTCGGTGTAGATGGTGAAGCCGATGTTGGGCGAAATGATGGATTGCTTGCCCTCGGAGGTGATTTCGTAGATGTTGATATCTTGCGGAATCAGTTGGTCGGCATCGTGTGTCTCGTGGCAACTGGTGCAGATGGTCGTCATCTTAGGCTCGATGAAGGTGTTGCCGCAGGTGTTGCACGTGTGGATGGTGGTCGGACGGTCGTAGTCAACGCCGATGTGACGCAGAATCTTGTGGCACTTGGGGCAACGCAGTTGTCCGCCAAAGTTGTAGGTATGCTCGGGAGATACGTTGGCACAGCGGAAGTGGTGGATGACTTCTTCCATCTTGATGGATGACTGACCGCACTTCGGACAACTGTGGATGTTTAGGATGTGGGAATGCAGACAGGTGGGACAGAGGTACACCTTGTTGACGAACTTGCTGGTGCGGAAGAGTCCTTTCTCTGTCATTGACTGCATGAATACGAAGTACTCGCTGAGTTCGTAGAAACCGAGACGATAGAAGAGGTCGAACACGGGAATCACGTATCCGGTGGATGCCGACACGTCAAGTTGAGGCTCCAGAATGGTCTTCTTGCGAGAAATCAGGTAGCGAGTCAGTCGGATGAAGAACTGGTTGGAAGAAAGGATGGGGTCTTCCTGTGTGGTCAACCCGATTTTGTTGTTGTAGTCGATGATGTTCTCAATCTCCGTCAACACTTCCATGGCGTTCCAGTCGTCGGCGTAACCGTCAATGATTTCGTCGTAGTTGCCCATCTTCCCCTTCAGTGCACTTGCCACGAACAGAGGTTTGTAGCAGCACTTGGAGGAGGTTACAGGATTGATGCTGCTGAGGATGGTCTTGGTTTCCTCGGCAGAAGAATTGGCGATGAACACCACGTCGAAGAGGTATTCAGGAAAGTCGGGACTCTCGTCGAGAGCGAAAGGGCTGTCGAGCAGAAGCACTCGCCTGTCACCGTCATTGTTTTGGATGGTTATCATATCAATCTAAGCGTATAAAATTCATCACATCAGCAGTGCTGGCAGGATGCCACACACCATTGTCAATTTGCAAATTTATGATAAATTTTCCTAATAACGCTTTTTCACGGCATTTTTTTTCAATAAAAGGTGTTTTTTCTGCTTTTCTGCATCAGAAAATGGCGTTTTTTCATCGGTCGAGGTAACCTGCTTTCTTCAGTTCGCCTGCTGCCAGATGGCATTCGTCCCACCATGCTTGACCGAAACGACGGATGAGAGGCTCCTTCAGAAATTGATACACGGGGATGCCCAGTTTCTTGCCCAGTTCGCGGGCTGGTTGGCAAATGTCCCATCGGTGCACGTTCACGGCGGTCATGCCTCCTACGGTCGAGAGACGCACGGGGTAGAGGGCACAGGAGATGGGTTTCTGCCAGTGGAATTTGCCCTGGCGGAATGCGGCGTCGATGGCACAGAAGGCACAGCCTCCCTCATGCTTCACGAAGACACAATCTTTGCCGTTCACGATTTGTGTGACCAGTTCTCCATCTCGGTCGGGATAGACGACCCCTTCGCTGTCAATCTGCCGTTGGGCTTCGGGGGTGAGGTCGTCCCAGACCGTGGATGTCTCGACGGCATCTTCCAACAGTTCCACCTCCTCGATGGTGACGGGGGCACCCGCATCACCTTCTACGCAACAGATGCCGTGGCACTTCTCCAGGTCGCAGCAAAACATGACTTTGAACAAGTCGAGCGAAACCAAAGTGTCAAGTATTTCAATCATAGAGTATAATATGTGGAATGTATGATTTTTCTGCAAGCCTCCTCATCTTCATGCAGTTGCTGCCTGAGGGCTTCGAGCGAGGTGAATTCCCGTTCTTTGCGGAGGTGGTGCAGCAGTTCAATCTTCAGCGTGTGCTGGTAGAGGTCGCCTTCAAAGTCGAACAGATGCACTTCGATGCTGCGTTGAGTACCGTTGTGGAGGGTGGGGCGAGTGCCGATGTTGAGCATTCCGAACCCTTCGTCTGCTCTCACCAGATAAGCCCCGTTCTCGGGAATCAGTTTCAGCGGATTCGCCTGCAAGTTGGCAGTGGGAAAGCCCAGTTTCCTGCCATTCTGAAATCCTGCCACCACCGTTCCCTGCAAGGTGTAGGGATAGCCCAACAGCGAGTTGGCTGTGGCGATGTCGCCCGACAGGAGAGCCTGCCGGATGGCGGTGGAGGAATAGCCGCCTTGGTGCTCCTGGCAGGGAATGACCTCGATGCCTAACTCTTTCCCGTATTGTATATAGTCGGGGAATTGCTTGTGGTCGTGTCCGAAGTGGTTGTCGTAGCCAATCAAGAGCACCTGCACTTGCAACTGCTCTCTCAGGATGGTTTGCATAAATGTTCGGGCAGAAAGTAGCGACAGTTCCTTAGTGAAAGGGAGTAGAGCAATGTCGTCAATCTCTGTCTGTTGCAAAAGGGCTATTTTCTCTTCCTCTGTGGAAAGTAACTGAGGGAGAAAATCGGGGCGAAGCACTTGCAGAGGATGGTTGGAAAAGGTGGCAACAAGCGACGCAAGTCCTCGTTTCCTGGCTTGCTGAATGACTTGCTGAATGACGAACAGATGCCCTTGATGTACCCCATCAAAGGATCCGATTGTCGCCACACATGGTCGTGGCTCTATGTCGTTGCCTATCAGTTTCATGTTGATTTTGGCTGCAAAGTTACAATATTTATGGCAACTTTTTTGCCATTTCATCAAAAAATCGTATCTTTGCACTCGTAATGGTTCGTCAGCATGACGATGAAAAGGGAACGGGGTGAGAAGCCTCGACAGTCCCGCTGCGGTAAGTCCATGCGTTCTCCGCGACACGTTTGCCACTGAGCATGAAGCCCCCTATGAGGAGTGTTTCGAGCCGTGCTTGGGAAGGTTTTGTCAGCGGAGAGGACAAGTCCGAAGACCTGCCATTGCCCCCTGCGGGGGAAGAAACGGTGAGTCCTCGTGGGTTAGGATATCATATACAACTTTTTTTATATTAATCACTAAAAAAACAAGAAAATGAAAAAGTATCTTTTGGCTTGTACTGTGCTCGCCATGGGCATGGCTATGTTCACATCGTGTAGCGATGATGACGACATGAAAGAACCTGTCATCGCCTTCAACGTGTCGGAGGAATTCCTGACGGTGGAGGAAGGAACGGAGGTGACCATTGCACCGACTTATACGTATGTGGATACGAACACCACCTACGAATGGACGGTGAATGGTGTAGTAGCCTCAACAACTCCCACCCTTGTTTACACCCCCGCAACAGCAGGCGAATATGTGATTGTGCTGAAGGTGACCAATGCGGCAGGTACAACCACCAAGCAGTTGACGCTGGTCGTGAACGAGAACGTTCGCACCCTCGACTTTGAGGCCGAGAGTTGGGCTTCTCTGATTGACGCTCCTCAGTATGGCGGCACATTGCTTTATGGCGATGGTGGCACAACACCTGTCAACTATTCTTGGAGCGATGCCGAGTCTCTGTTGTCAAGTTCACTCACAGCCGCATGGGGAGGCTACTATGGTTACTCTGAGGGTGGTGTGGCTATCAGCAACTATATCGATGCTGACATCCAGAATCATGCCACTTATCAGTATCAGTTGGCGGTGCCTGCTTCTAATGGTTCTGAGAACTTTGCGGTGGTATATGCCCCTGCCTCTATCAGTTTCTCCGATGGCGAGGCTCGTGTCATCAAGTCAATGGATGTGTCGCCAACCACCTATCAGTTGGGTGTGACAACATACGGCGACGGCTATGCAGCATCTTTGGCAGAGAGCGGCTATTTGACGGTTACGATTGTTGGCAAGAATGGCGACACAGAAACAGGCACGCTCACCTTCGACCTTGCCAGAAACGGCAACATCCTTACAGGATGGGACAAGATTGACCTGAGTTCACTGGGAGAGGTGACATCACTCACATTCGATGTGGATGGCAGCGACCGTTCAGATTATGGTGTGAAGCATCCCAAATATTTCGCATTTGACAACGTGCTTGTTAAGTTCTGAAGAATGAAAAGTGAAAAATGAAGAATCATCACTTCATCATTAGTTCTCAATTATTCGCATACATGCTGCTGTTGGCTTCCGTGCTGACAGCAGCATGTAGCGGTTCTGACGACGAGGTGGAAGAGGAAGTCTTTTCGTCTTCTGCCGAAGGCGTGTTCATCCTCAACGAAGGGAATTACAATTCGGGCAATGCCACGCTTTCCTATTACAATCCAGACACAAAGACCGTGCAGAACGGAGTGTTCCAACGTGCCAACGGCAGGAAGTTGGGCGATACAGGCCAGTCCATCATGATATGGGATGGAGTGGCGTATATTGCAGTGGAGAACTCGGGCATCGTGTGGGGAATTGACGTGGAGACCTTCAAGGTGAAGGGTCAGGTGGTGGCTTCGAGCGAGACAAAAATCATCAATCCCCGTTATGTGCACATCGTCAACAGCCAAAAGGCTTACGTGACCGACCTCTATTCACCCTACGTCAACGTGTTCAACCCAAAGACCTTCACATGGACAAAGGCCATCTCGACCCAGCAGACAGAGAGTAAAGGCTATTGCTCCACGGAAGAGATGGTGCAGGTGGGAAAGTATGTGTACACCAACTGTTGGTCCTATAGCAATAAGATTCTGGTCTTCGACACCGAACGAGACGAGATGGTGCAGGAGATGGTGCTGAGCAGTTGGCAGCCCAAGTCGATGAAGGTGGATAAGAACGGCAAGTTGTGGGTCATTACAGACGGGGGCTACACGATGGAGGACGAAAGTTTTGGCGATGACGTGCCCCACCTCTACCGCATCGATGCTTTGACGGGAGCAGTCGAACTCGACCAGGCTCTCGACACCGACGAGGCGAATGTGCAGATAGAGATGAACGGTGAGAAAGACACCGTGTATATCATCAATAATGACATTTACCGTATGTCCGTCACTGACAGCCACGTGCCTGTACGTCCGTTCATCAGCGCCCCTGTGGATAGCAACGGCAAGCGTCACAAGTTGTATGGCATCGGTGTGCATCCTCGCAATGGAGAGATTTATGTGGCAGATGCAGTAGATTATGCCCAATCGGGTGTGGTGTATCGCTACACAGCCAGCGGAACCCTCATCGACCAGTTCCGTGTGGGCATCAACCCCAATCATTTTGCGTTTAGGTAAATGAAAAGCCTTTGGTAAATGAAGAATCGCATCGTTTATCGTTTATTGTTCGTCCTGTTGCTGCTGTCGTCATGCAGCGACAAAGAGAATCCTGAAGAAGAAGGTGCTCTGCCCACCATCACGTTCAGCGTGGCTTCGGCTCGCTACCGTATGGAGTTGGGCAGCGAACTGGAGATTGTGCCTGTATATGAAAACGTAGATGCCTCCTCTACCTATACTTGGACGAGAGAAGGACAGGTGGTGAGCACCGAACCGACCTATACGTTTGTGGCTGAGGCATTAGGCGAGTATTATGTGCAGATGAAAGTGACCAACCGCTACGGGGCGACCGAGGATGAATTGAAAGTGACCGTCATCAAGGTTGATGAAGTGCCCGAGAATGTGTCAGGCGACTCGCTGATAGTACAGAACGACTCAGTGTTTGCATGGAAGTTCCCTTGGACGAGCATCCATGTTGCCACTGGCAGAACCGTGAAGGTGAAGGCGTATATGATTGAGAATGACCTTGGTGGAACCTACACTTGGACGCTGGATGGTAGTGTCGTGGCAGGATCTTATACACAGGACGAGGTGAGTGAAGTTTCCTGTGTGGTGAACACGAACGGCATGACACAGGGTGCCCATTCCTTGCTGCTGACCATGCAGAACGACACCTGCACCGTCAGTCAGGCGTTTACCATCCATGTCTGTCCCGCCGAAGGCACCTATCGTCGTGCGGTGACAGTATCGAGCCAGTCGTTGGTCAATCACGTGTATGAGTATATGCCAGCACCAGGCCATCAGGTGAACGGCTATTCCATAGTGGGCGACTTCATCCACGACGGAGCGACGATGGAAGAGGCTTGCGAGGTGGCGTTGGAACATTTTCGCAAGCAATATTCCGTCAGCCTTGGAGCACAAGGTGGCTACCTCATTGCCGGTTTCGACCACAGCGTGGAGAACTCAGGCGGCGACTACGACCTTGTCATCCGTGGCAACCCTTTCAGTTATCAGTCAGAGCCTGGCATCATCTGGGTGAGTCAGGATGTGAATGGCGACGGATTGCCCAACGACACATGGTATGAGTTGGCAGGTTCGGAGTATGGTACGGAGAATAGCGTATGCGAGTACGCCATCACCTACTACAAACCCTCCCGTCCTCAGTCGACAACACCTTGGAAAGACAACTTAGGCAATACGGGCATCGTGCCCTACATGACCCTGTGGAACACCCATGCCTACTACTGGCAGGACTGGGTGGGCGGCACGGAACATACGTATTTCGGCACTCGGCTGAAAGACACCCACACCTATTCCAGTGGCTACACCATGGAGTATCCTTTCGATTGGGGCTATGCCGACAACTTGGGCAGCGACTACTTCAAGAATCCCAACTTCGATGCCGAAAAGCCGATGGGCTATTACAAAATCAGCCGAGCCAAGACGTGGGACGGACAAGATGCCAACCTCCAGTACATCGACTTTGTGAAGGTGCAGACGGCACAGACGGGCTACTCCCCCAATCTGGGCGACATTTCTACCGAGGTCTATTGTATCTACGACTACCATATTGCCAAATAAGAACATCTCCGATGAGGCTTCCCCCCTTCATATTATCCCTCTTTCTTTTTCCCGTGCTGTTGGTGGCACAGGAAGAAAGGAAAACGGTACATCTGGATGATGTACAGGTGGTAGCCAATCGTCGTCTGAAGGATGTGGGCGTTGAGATGACGAAACTCGACACCGTGATCTTGCACGACAACATCTCCCTGTCGATGGCAGACATCCTCTCCAAAAACTCCACCCTCTTCGTGAAGAGTTATGGTCGTGCCACCGAGTCGCTGGTGGAGTTTCGGGGCACTTCGCCATCGCACACACAGGTCACTTGGAATGGAATGCGTATCAACTCCCCTATGCTCGGCACCCTCGATTTCTCCACCATTCCCGCCTATTTCATCGACGAAGCCAACCTCTATCACGGTGCTTCGTCCATCAACCTCATCGGAGGTGGTTTGGGTGGTGCCGTCGAGATGACGAATAAGCCCGTTGAGAAAAAAGGTTGGGGGGCTCAATTTGTGCAGGGCATTGGCTCTTTCGATACCTACGACGACTTTCTTCGCCTCACTTACGGGGGCGACCGCCTGTCTGCCTCCACACGCCTCGTCTATTCCACCGCCGACAACGACTACCGATACACCAACTACGACAAGAAGACCGACGTGTATGATGCCGATGGCAATTGGCTTCGTTCCTACCATCCCGAAGAACGTAACAAGAGTGGCTACTTCGACGATTTTCACGTGCTTCAAGATTTGTTCTACGATGCAGGCAAAGGCAATCAGTTGGGGCTTTCTCTTTGGTACACCCACTCCAAGCGAGGGCTCCCCTTCCTGAGTGTCGATTACAAAGACGACAGCGACTTCCGCAACGAGCAGCAACTAAACACCCTCCGCGGTGTCCTCTCGTGGAACCAGCGGAAAGAACACACAACCCTCTCCATGAAGGCGGGCTATACCTATTCCGATGTCGGCTACGAATACTACACCACCCGTCAGGAGGTCGCCACCTCCATCACCAACTCCCAAAGTTACTCCAACACCGCATTCCTTCAAGCCAACCTCGACTGGATGCTCACCCCCCAACTCATGCTGATGGGCGGTGCCGACTTCTACTATACCCATGTGAACAGCCACGACCGCAGTCCTTTCCACATCGGCAAGAACTTCGACAAGGGACGACCCGAGTATCATGCCAACCTCCAGGCACGTTGGCGACCCTTCCCCATCTTCTCGCTGGCTGGAGTGCTTCGTCAGGAGGTCTATCGAGATAACTTCGTTGCCCCCATTCCAGCCCTCTTTGCCGACCTCATCCTCTATCAGCCGTGGAACCTCGTGCTCAAAGCCTCCATCGCCCGCAACTATCGCTACCCCTCGATGGACGACCTCTATTTCCAGCCAGGAGGCAATCCCGACCTCTCTCCCGAACGGGGCTTCACCTACGATGGCGGCATCGAGATGGCACTTAAGCGGAAGACTTGGACGCTCCGAGCCAATGCCACCCTTTTCGACTCCCACATCAGCGACTGGATTCTCTGGACACCTAACACCAAAGGCTTCTGGGAACCCTCCAACGTGAAGAAAGTCCACAACTACGGTATGGAAGCATCCCTCGACGGCAGCGTCCTGTTGGCAAGGGATTGGAAACTCTCCCTCCTTGCCAACTTTGCGTGGACACCCTCCAAGAACATTGGCGAAGACATCAACGACAACGATGCCTCCTACGGCAAGCAACTCTGCTATGTGCCCAAAGTGTCAGCCAACGTCAATGCCCGTCTGCAGTGGCGCACCTGGACACTCGCCTACCAGTGGAACCACTATTCCGAACGCTACACCACCACCAGCAACGAGGTCAACTACATCACAGGGCGGCTCCGTCCCTACTACATGACCGACCTCTCCCTCGAAAAGACCTTCCGGTTCCGTGCCATCGATTGTGCCCTCAAAGGCGTGGTCAACAACCTCTATTCCACCGAGTATGTAACCGTGCTGTCACGCCCCATGCCCCGTCGCAACTACGAAATCTATCTTACCATCAAACTATAAGACAATATGAAGAAACTCCTCATGCTTTCCGCTCTTTGTGGCATCCTTTCCCTTCTCTGTTCCTGCAAGGGCGGTAGCACCACATCCTCCTTGGGCGAGGGCGACACCATCCTCCTGCAATATGCCAAGAACATCACCATGGTGCGTTACGATGACTGCATCAAGGTCGAACTCGCCAATCCGTGGGGAAAGGGGCTTCTCGGCACATACTACTTAAAGACCCTCTCCCCAACCCTCCCCCATAATGGGGAGGGAGACCATCCGGACGGAACCCCTCTCCATTATGGGAGAGGGGACGGGGGAGAGGGTCTTGGCAAAACGGTCGCCATTCCCCTCAAGAACGCCCTCGTCTTCACCGCCGTCCATTGCGGACTCATTTGCGAACTGGGCATGGAGGACTGCATCGGTGGCGTGTGCGAGCGGCAGTACATCCATTGCCTCACCAAAGACGTGCTGGATTGCGGCAACGGCATGTCGCCCAATCAGGAGCGAATCATCCAACTTCACCCCGATGCCATGCTGGTCTCCCCCTTCGAGAGCAACACCGGGCACGACAAACTGGGGCAACTCGGCATCCCCGTCATCGAGTGTGCCGAATACATGGAGCCTACCGCCCTCGGGCGTGCCGAATGGATGAAGTTCTACGGACTCCTCGTCGGCAAGGAGGCAGAGGCGAACGCCCTGTTCGATGCCCTCGTGGCGCGATATGACAGCCTGAGGGCACTCACCGCCCACGTGTCCACCATGCCCCGCATCCTCTCCGAAACCCTCTATGGCAACGTCTGGTATCAGCCGGGCGTGAACAGCCCCATCGGGCAGGTCTATGCCGACGCAGGAGCCATGACCGCCTTTCCCCAGTACACCCAGAGCGGTTCCGTGCCCCTCTCAGCCGAGCAGGTCTATGCCCAGGCAAACGATGCCGAGGTGTGGCTGGTTCGCTATAGCGACAAGGAGTCCAAAACTTTGGCACAGTTGGGAGCCGAAGCCGATGTCTATTCCCGTTTCGATGCCTTCCGTCAGCACAACGTGTGGGGATGCAACGTCGAGACCTCCTATTTCTACGAGCGTTCCCCCTTCCATCCCGACCGCCTCCTCTCCGATGTCATCCAAATCTGCCATACCGAACTCCACCTGCAAGCCCCCATGCACTATTATGAAAAATTGAAATGAATCTCGGAATATGATATAAACCACAGATTACGCAGATTACACGGATTTTCCTGACAATTAGAGGCAGAATTACACAGATTATTTCAAAAGCCCAGGAGGGGCTTTCGTCTGTGCAATTTGGAAGAATCTGAGTAATGGCCCAAAAACAAACAAAAAAATCTGAGCAATCTGCGTAATCTGTGGTGAAAACAACTTCAATCCTCCAATGAAACTCCGTCTCACACTTCTCATCCTCCTCGTCTTTCTCCTCTTCATCCTCAACATCTTCTTGGGGTCGGTGC
>CALAVF010000192.1 GCA_937892315.1 uncultured Prevotellaceae bacterium
TTCAAGTGGGACTGGAGTTCAGACGTGTGCTCTTCCGATCTGCCGTCGAACTGATGGCAGAGGCAGAGCAACTCGATGCCCACAAAAATGCAATGACCGTAAGACTGCAATCATTATGAAACCTCTTCAAGAATTAGTGCGTCCCAACATCTGGGCGCTCAAACCATACAGTTGTGCTCGCGACGAGTTCAAGGGCATGAAGGCAGACGTCTTTCTCGATGCCAACGAGAACCCCTATCCCAATGGTGTCAACCGCTATCCCGACCCCTTGCAGGAACAGTTGAAGCAACTCATCTCACCCATGAAGGGCGTGCCCGTTGGCAACATCTTTCTGGGCAATGGCAGCGACGAGGCGATTGACCTCCCGTTCCGCATCTTCTGCCGTCCGGGCAAGGACAACGTCGTGGCGATTGACCCCACCTATGGCATGTACGAAGTCTGTGCCGATGTCAACGATGTGGAGTACCGCAAGGTGCCCCTCACAGCCGACTTCGACATGGATCCCGACGCCCTGCTTGCCGCCTGCGACGACAACACCAAAATCATCTTCATCTGTTCGCCCAACAATCCCACAGGCAACGCCTTCCTGCGGGAGAAAATCGAACAGGTCATCAAGACGTTCCAAGGCATCGTCATTGTCGATGAGGCATACAGCGATTTCTCCGCCCAGCGTCCCTTCCGCATGGACATTGCCCAGTACCCCAATCTCATTGTCCTCGCCACCTTCTCCAAGGCGTGGGCAGCCGCTGGTATCCGCCTCGGCATGGCATTCGCCAGCAAAGACATCATTGGGCTTTACAACAAAGTCAAGTACCCCTACAACGTCAACGTCCTCACACAAGCCAAGGCGATGGAAATTCTGGGCAATGCCACCCTGCTGCAGCGTCACATCTCCATGATACTCGAAGAGCGGGACGCCCTGCTCAAAGCGATGGCATTCCTGCCCATTTGCAAGAAAGTCTTTGCCACCGACGCCAACTTCTTCTTGGCGAGAGTCACCGATGCCAACAGCATCTACAAGTATCTCGTTCAGCGAGGCATCATCGTCCGCAACCGCAGCCGCGTCAACCTCTGTGGCGATTGCCTCCGCATCACCATCGGAACCAAAGACGAAAACACCAAACTCTTGGCAGCACTTCGCCAGTACGTGTAGTTCCATTCTTCAAGATTCTTCACTCCTCATCCTTCATTTATGAAGCAAGCACTTTTTATCGACCGCGATGGCACCATTCTTGTCGAGCCTGCCGACGAGCAGATTGACTCCTTCGACAAGTTCCAGTTCCTTCCAGGCGTCATCCGCAACCTTCACTTCATCCGCACCAAACTCGACTTCGAGTTCGTCATGGTGAGCAATCAGGATGGGCTTGGCACAGCCTCCTATCCAGAGGAAGACTTCTTGCCCACCCACAACCTCATGCTCAACACGCTGAAAGGGGAGGGTGTCACCTTCGACGACATCCTCATCGACCGCTCCTTCCCCCACGACAATCTGCCCACTCGCAAGCCCGGCACCGCCATGCTCACCAAATACATGACGGGCGACTACGACCTTGCCAACAGTTACGTCATTGGCGACCGACCCACCGACAAGCAACTTGCCGTCAACCTCGGTTGCAAAGCCCTCATCTTGGGTGACAATGTGCAGTCGTGGGACGAAATCGCAGAGATTCTCTTTGCAGGAGAGCGTACCGCTTCAGTTCGCCGCACCACCCGAGAGACGGACATCGACATCAGCCTCAATTTGGACGGCACTGGCCAGTGCGACATCCACACAGGGCTGGGCTTCTTCGACCACATGCTGGAGCAGATTGGCAAGCATGGCTCCATCGACCTCCGCATCCATGTGAAGGGTGACCTGCATGTAGATGAGCATCACACCATCGAAGACACCGGCATAGCCCTCGGCGAGTGCATCGCCAAAGCCCTTGGCGACAAGCGAGGCATCGAACGCTACGGCTACGACCTCAACGGCACCGCAGACACCTACGGCTACACCCTCCCCATGGACGATTGCCTCTGCCAAGTGGCACTCGACTTCGGCGGTCGCCCTTGGCTCGTGTGGGATGCCGACTTTAAGCGGGAGAGAGTAGGGGACATGCCCACCGAGATGTTCCTCCACTTCTTCAAGTCCTTCAGCGATGCCGCCCGCATCAACCTCAACATCAAGGCGGAAGGCGACAACGAGCACCACAAAATCGAAGGCATCTTCAAGGCACTCGCCCGCAGCATCAAGATGGCTGTCAAGCGAGACATCTACAAGTTCCAACTCCCCAGCAGCAAAGGAGTCCTGTAAGGAGACAAAGAAAAGCCCCTGTCCAATGCGATGGACAGGGGCTTTTCTTTGTCTCTGAGAAGATGATTCCGTCTTCCCCCGAAACCGTTGCTCGATACCTCTAAAGTGGTCTGAGTCACACCGCCCA
>CALAVF010000193.1 GCA_937892315.1 uncultured Prevotellaceae bacterium
GTGCCCCTTCTTCCAAGTTGAATGCCTCGGGGTTGAACACCACCGTGTCGCCACGCATGAAGAAGCGTCGTTTCTTGGCATTCACCTCCACCTCTTTCAGCAACAACGGGCTGGGCTTCAGACGGATGTCCTTGATGCGGACGGTGTCATTCCCCTCCATGCCTATGGTTTTTGCCGTTCCTTCGTAGTAGCCGAAGTAGTTGGCGGTGAAGGTCACTCGTCCCATCTCGCCACAACGATAGTGGAAATAGCCGAGCGAGTCCGTTTCCATCTTCGTCCAGAAGGTTGTCGTCCCAAATGCTTCGTTCACACTCACTTGTGCCCCTTCCAAGGGTTCACCTGTCTCATCGTCCACCACACGACCTCGGATGATGTTCGCAAAACTCATTTCTACGCTTGCCAACAGGCACAGCATCAGTAGGATGCGGAGATTTCCGCATCGAAACAAAGTTGTTTTCATAATTCAGTATGGAGTTATTTAATAGTTCTCTATCACTTGGTCGAGTGTCACCGCAGGGTCAGTCACGTCGAAGCCTTCTTTCTTCAGTTTCTGCTTCCGATGCTGCACCGCCGACACCGAGATGGCGTAGATGGCAGACAGGGCGGCATTGCTCAGTTTCAGTCGGATGAGCATACACAGCCGCACGTCCTCCTCGCTGAATGACGGATGTTCCGCCCGCAGTCGGCTCACAAACTGTCCGTCCGCCATGTCGAGTGTCGCCTCGATTTCTCGCCAGTTCTGGGCATTGATGACCGTGCGTTTCCCTGCCGTCGGTTCCAGCATCTCCAGAATCTCGCTCTTGTCGATGATGTGTCCACGCAGCGAGGCTATCAGCGTTTCCTTCTGTTGCAGTTGTGCCGACAACTGCCCCACCTTCTGCTCCTGTGCTATGCGTTCCGCTTGGTGTTTCCGTTGGGCTCTGCCTCTCCAGTTCCAAAACACGAGCAGCAACACCAGCACCGCCAAGACGAGGCAACCAATCACCGCCCACAGCAGCCGCGATTGCAGCATGGCAGCCTTGCGTGCATAGCCAGCAGCGAGGTATGTGCGTGTCTGCACCCCCTGATGGCTAATTGCCTGTTGCCTGTCCTTCTCAAACTTCTCCTGCACACTCTTCACCGACGACCTTGTTGCACCGTTTTTCACGTCGTCCTTGTAAGTCTGTTCGGCATCCATGCAGAGCCCTTTCGGTATGCCCTGCTCCCTCACCGTTGTCTTCCCGTCGTAGGTGGAGGTGAACTCAGTGCGGGAATCGAAGGGCAGCATAGGGGCACTCTCCAAGCTGTCGATGAGGGCTGCCACCGAGTCATACATGGCCTCAGCCCTGTCTTCCCCCTGGCAGACAATGTTTGCGGCGTGAATCAAGGTGGGGAAGTTGCGGGGATTGAGTGGTAAGAGGCTGAGATAGACCCATCCGTAGTCGTTCACGAGCGTGAGCAGCCATTGTGCGTTGTTGCGGCAGCGGTCGAAGTGCTTCAGAGCCTGTTGCAGACACCAGTACGTCTCGTGGACGCTGCTGGGGCCATGCACATACAGCAAGTGCCGCCCCCACAGATGATAAGCACGATAGGCTGTTTCATCGTCGCCGCAAGCCTCTGCACAGTGGATGGCAAGCAAAAACAGTTGGTCGGCTTGCAGTAGCGTGTCGTTGTCTTGATACTGACGGCTCAGCACGTAGCAGATGCGACCAAACCGACGCAAATCCTCCTCATCGTTCGTCACACCGCCCATGCTCTTCTCTTCATAATAGCGGTACGCACGCAGGAGTGACGAGTCTGCCATCATGCTGTCCAGTTCCTCGTCGAGAGTCCCTTTTTCTTGTGAACTCTCCCGCTTGAACGACCAATCGTCCTCGTTGTCATGCAGATACACCGCCGTGTCGGCATGTTCCTGTTGCCACTTCTCTTCCAACACCAATGCACGGGTGAGCGTGTACAACGCACGTTCGCCCTCCTTCATGTGTGTTGTATCTACGGTTGCCAGATAATGGGCAGCACTGTCGGGATACTCCATCGCCAACAGTTCTGCAACGTGTGACCCTATCTCCGTGCAAGCGGCGAGGCTGATGATGCCAATTGCCACAAGGAGCATCATCAAGGTTTCGAATGATTTTCTACGTGTCATCATGTCCTTCTTTTTGGTTTTCGACTGCAAAGGTACGCTGAAAACGACACTCCTGCAAGAAAAAAGGGTGGAAACCTTATTTCCACCCATCCGCATTTCAGAATCAATAACTTAACCTTTCGTTTTCCACCCTCTTTCCACCTCTTTCAGATGGAAAACCGTCCCATCTTTGTCCCATCTTTGATGCCGAAAGAAAGAAGAAATGCTGTTTTTTGCCCTTCATGTGAAGAATTATTCGTACCTTTGCAGCCGATTTGCCAATTAGAAACATTTTTATGGATGACATTTGTTGTATAGGACACGTCACGCTCGACCGCATCGTCACGCCCCAGAAGGAGGTGTACATGCCTGGGGGCACGACGTTTTATTTCTCGCATGGGATGAGCCACCTGCTCCGTAGTTCGCGTTCGCAGGTGAAGTATCGGCTGGTCGCTTCGCTGGCTGACACGGAGATGCAGGCGGTGGAGGACATTCGGGCGTTGGGCATTGACGTGGAGGTGGTGCCGAGCAGGAGGACGGTCTTCTTCGAGAACATCTATGGCGAGAACCAGAATAACCGCAAGCAGCGGGTGAGGGCGATGGCTGACCCCTTCACGGTGGAGGCGGTGAAGGACGTGCGGGCGAAGTATATCTGTTTGGGCAGTCTGTTGCCAGAGGACTTCCCGCTGGAGGTGGTGAGGTATCTGCACGGCAGGGGAACGGTCGTGATGGATGCTCAGGGCTATCTGCGAGACGTGAAGGACGGCAAGGTCTATGCCTGCGACTGGGAGAACAAGTTTGAGTTCTTCAAGTATATCGACATCCTGAAGGTGAACGAGTATGAGGTGGAGGTGCTGACGGGCAAGACAGACTTGCACGAGGCGGCACAGCAACTGGCGGAATGGGGCATCAAGGAGGTGCTGCTCACGCTGGGCAGTTATGGCAGCATCGTGCTGGTGGAGGGACGGTTTTATGATATTCCTGCCTACGAGCCCTTGAAGATTGTGGATGCGACGGGTTGTGGCGACACGTATGTGATGGGGTATGTGTATAAACGTGTGCAGGGGGCTACACCCGAAGAGGCGGCAAAGTTCGCCACGGCGGTATCGACCTGCAAGTTGGAGGGGCATGGACCTTTCCACGCCACAGAACAGGAGGCCATCAGCCGTATCCCTTCGGGACTCTGAGGGGTTAGGGCTGGCGGCAGAGTTTGTGTGCATACGCCCACACCACGGCATAACCGACGAGGGGGATGACGAAGGGGATGACGAGACCTGTGCGGTCGGCGAGGATGCCGACGAGGAGGAAGGCACAGCCGCCCACGGGGGTCATCATGAGGATGGAGGAGGCGGTCTTGGTCTTGTTGCCTAAGCCTCGGATGGCGAGGGAGAAGATGGTGGGGAACATGATGGCCTCGAAGACATAGGTGCCGCAGAGGAAGAGGAGGGGCAGGTAGCGTGTCCACGAGGTGGTTTCGCCTGTCTCGGCGATGGAGGTGAGAATGATGCCGATGATGCAGACGACGGTGCCTGTGGCACAGAAGTGGAGGGTGCGTTGGGCACTGACTCGCTGCATGACCCACGAGCCGACAAAGCGGCCTATCATGAAAAACATGAGTGCCCCCGAAAGCAGGGTGGAAGCGTCGGCGGGGGTGAGCAAGCCCTGTCCGGTGACGAACAGGACGAAATAGGAGTTGATGGAGATTTCTGCCACTTCGTAGGCAAGGAGGGCGAGAACGCCAAAGAGGAACAATTTGTTTTTGAGCAGGGTGGCAAGTGGATTGCCAACTTGCGTGGTGGTTTCTTGGGGTGTATCTTCTTTTGTAATCTCCGGTAATTTACTGAAAGATTTAAGTGTCGGGAGTTTGTCCCCCTTTGAAGTTAAAGAAGTTAGAGAAGTTATCGCTTCGCTCGAAGTTAAAGACGTATGTGATGCAGCCCCGCAATTGGTATCGTCTTTAACTTCTCTAACTTCTTTAACTTCGAGCGAAGCGATAACTTCCGGAAGTTGAGTGAAAGAAAAAACGATGGCAACAATGACGACCACGATACCCATGATGATGTATGGCACACTGACATCTGCCTCCTCTCCATTCGCAAAGAGGAAACTGCCAATCAAAGCAGGTGCGAGACAAGAGCCTAAGCCATTGAACGACTGCGAGAGGTTGAGTCGGGCGGCGGCTGTCTCGCGAGGTCCCAGTTGGGTGGCGTAGGGGTTGGCGGCTGTTTCGAGTATCGCCAGTCCGCAGGCGATGATGAAGAGGCAGATGAGGAAGGCGGTGAGGGTGCCGAGGTGGCTGCTGGGGATGAAGAGGAAGGCTCCGAGGGCGTAGAGAAGAAGTCCGAAGACGACACCCCGCTTGTAGCCATAGCGGTTGATGAGGATGCCTGCCGGTATCGCCATGAGGAAGTAGCCGAGATAGGTGGTGACCTGAATGAGTGAGGACTGGGTGATGGAGATGTCGAGCGTGTCGCGGAAGTGCTGGTTGAGCACGTCGAGGATGGCACGTGCGAATCCCCACAGGAAGAAGAGAGTGGTGATGAGGACGAAGGGGACGAGGTATTGCTTGGTGGTGAGTTTGGCTTTCATTTTTCACTTTTCACTTTTCATTTTTCACTTTTCACTTTTCACTTTTCATTTTTCATTTTTCACTTTTCACTTTTCATTTTTCATTTTTCACTTTTCACTTTTACCTTTTTGTCGGTTTTGGTGCCTTTCAGGTCTCTGTTGATCAGTCGAGGCACATCAATGTGCTGGGGCAGTTCAAAAGTGGGCTTCACCTCTTGCAGTGCGGGGCTTTCGTTGCCGAAGCGGTCGATGGCGGTGACGGCGTAGTGGCGAACTTTGAGGTCACGACCAGAGAGTTCGTAGCGAGGGGTGCGAATGTTGACGGCAAGGAGGTTCTCTGCCTTGGTGATGTCAACGGGGTAGAGGTTGGAGCCGTAGATGTTGTACCGTAGTCCTCCCTTGGGGGGCAGGGGGGCTTGCCAGTGGAGGATGCCCCCCGTATAGGTGAGTTGAGTGGGTGCGAGCGGTGGGATGGTGTCGCTCTGCCAGGTCATGCGTGGGGTGAGGGCAGGATAGGGGAAAAACTCTCGGCAGGCGGTGTCGTAGATGCCTTTGCAGTTTCGGGTGAGAAATTCGCCTCGATAGAAGGCAACGCCGCCGATGCCGCTGTTGCGGGCGGTGTGCATTTCGGCTCGCACTTCGTTGAGTTGCCAACGCCCTTCGC
>CALAVF010000194.1 GCA_937892315.1 uncultured Prevotellaceae bacterium
GTGGCGAAACGTGGCCGTAGGCATCGAAGCCGGCCGATTTGAGTTCGTTGACGGCCTGGTTGATGCGGTCAGGATTTTCGCGCTCGCCGCAGCTCAGGAAGATGCGACGTGGAGCCTTGACGTTCTGCAAGTCTTTCGGCTCGTAGATGCCGCCGCTGAACAGACCCCAGTAGCCGAACATTTCGGGACGTGCCAAAGTGGCCATACGTGTCTCCATGCCGCCCATCGAGAGGCCGGTCATGGCGCGGTGGTCGCGGTCGGCGATGGTGAAGAAGTGGCTGTCAACGTAGGGCACAAGTTCGTCCATCAAGACGCGCTGGAAGGCCGTCCAGTCGAACTCGTTCATGTGGCCCCACTTCAGTTCGTTGGTCATGCCGTAGGTCATCACAATCATGCAGGGTGCGCACTTGCCGTCGGCGATGAGGTTGTCGAGAATCAGACCTGCGTGACCTTGTCGGCTCCATGCGGTCTCGTCTTCGCCCCAGCCGTGCTGCAGGTAGAGCACAGGGTAGCGGTCAATTTTGCCCTTCTTGTTCGGCTGGCCGTAGTTGGCGGGCGTATAGACAAATGCACGCTTCATCGATTGGGTGCTCTCGCTCCAGAACTGGATCTCCTGGATGTTGCCGTGTGGCACGTTCTTGAGGGCGTAGAAATCGCGGTCGTGGGCAGGAATCTCGATGCCGCTCTCCCATCGCACGGAACCATAGTAGTTCTGGGCACCCGGGTCGTTCACCACGCCACCGTCGATGGTCAGGTGATAGTAGTGGAAGCCTTCGTCCATAGGACCATCGGTCGTACCCGTCCACACGCCGTCCTTGTCCTTACGCAACACAGTGCCGCCACGACCTCCAAGACCGAGGCTGACAATCACCGACTTGGCATCGGGAGCCACGACTCGGAAACGGGCATAACCCTCGGAGTTCACCTGTGGATACTCCTGACCTGGCTGATTCAGTTCGTTGGGACGGAAATCCTCTTTGGGCACTGCGTTGTCAAGTGCGGCATTGAAATCCTTAATCACGCCGTAAGACTTCTTGGGCTTGTAGTTCTCGTCGAAAGGCAGCGGATGATTGTTCACGCCCAGCCAAGAGTCACGGTCGGAAAGGTTCCAGAAGGTCACGTTGTCAATCACGTCCTTGTGCTTGCGGAAGATGCGGAAGATGCGTGCATACTGGTCTTCCTGCAAGGTGCTCATGTAAGAAGCCATCGGAGCAGCAGACCCACGTGAGAACTGCAACTGACCGCCCTGCTCTGTGTTGGTGCGGAGGTCGAGTTCGGTGATGTGGATGTGCTTCACCAATTCCGAATACTTCGTGATGGCAGCGTCGATGTCCTCTTCTGAAGGACCATAGATGTTGTAGTGTCCCTGCATACCGATACCCGTGATGGGCACACCTGCCTCCTGCATCTTCTTCACCATGTTGCAGATGCGGTCACGCTTGCCTGGGTCGGCAGCGTTGTAGTCATTATAGAAAAGCACCGCATTGGGGTCTGCCTCATGGGCAAACTCGAAAGCCTTGGCAATGAACTCGTCGCCACACAGTTTGTAAAGGGTGCTCTCACGATAAGGGTTGGACTGACGACCCGGCCATGCACTGCCACCGTCGGACATGGCTTCGTTCACTACATCCCACGCATACACGATGTCCTTGTAGCGATTCACCACAGCATGGATGTGTTCACGCAGACGCTGATAGAAGACTTCCTTCTTCACCATCTTGCCTTTCTTGTCATAGAACATCCAGTCGCAGAACTGAGAGTGCCAGCACAGGCAGTGGCCACGAAGTTTGATGCCATTCTGACGGCAGAAGTTTGCCACACTGTCGGCACCTTCCCAATGCCACACGCCCTCCCTCGGATGCACCGAAACAGGCTTCATGTCGTTTTCAGCCGTGATGCTGTTGAACTCCTTCTTGATGAGTGCCACTTGCTCTGCCTCAGCGATGTTACGCTTGTTCACAGCCACGCCAATGGTAAAATAGTCGTTGTAAGCATCCTTCAGGCTCGATGCCGTGTTTTGTGCCACAGCCGCACCTGCCATCGATGCCAACACTAAAGATAGAATTGTTTTCTTCATAATAGGTTGAATATAATTGGTTTATAGATTGATAACTATTTGTCCTCCCATCTGCTTGGTTGGATAGAAGAAAGCGGCATAGCGAGTGCCCATGAAGAGACGCCTGAAGTCGAATCGCATCTTGTACTCTCCACCCAACTGCGTGTAGTTCTTCCCGTCAAGGCTGTAGTAGAACGTGGCGATGTCACGTCCCGGGTTGAAGTCGCCGTCGATACGCAGGTAAATCTTGCCCACCTTCGACTTCGACAACTTCACTCGTTCCACCTCCTTTGCCTCCACGCCCGTGATGGCTTTCGTATCGTTCGAAAGTTGTACACTCTCCTCGCTCAGCACCAATGCAAACCCGCTGCCTTCACGCTTCACGGTCAGCACGCCCGAGTCGCCATTGAACGCTGCAAAACCAGCACAATCGCCGTCTTTCATCTTGTGGGCATCAATGCAGATGGTGTCGGAACAGAAAGGTCCCCACGTTCTCCATGTCAAGGTGTTGCGGGCATCGAAAATGCTCTTGGCAAGCACTGAAGTCTTCAGCGAAATCGTCTTGCCAGGCTTGGCAAGGTTACCCGTCTCAGTGACTATGTCCTCCTTGATATAATTGTGATTCCACTGATAATCTTTCTCAATCACGGCATATTGAGGTTCCTTGTGACACTCGCAATCACCATCCAACGTCACCGTCTCCGGAATCTTGAGGTCACCTTTCGTGCCCAACATCGGCCAGCCGTCTATCCACGAGCATGGTTCGATGGTCAGCACACGTCCCACACCACCACGGTCTTGGAACATGACGCCATACCACTCGCCGTGCTTGCCGTCCACGATGGTGCCCTGTCCTGCCAAGGGGAAGCCTCCAAAGTCGCTCTTCAGAATCACTTTCGAGTCGTATGGACCCTCGATGTTCTTGCTTCGGTAGGCAATCTCCTGTCTGCCGGTCGATGGCCATGAGATGCACAGCAGATAGTACATGCCATCGTGCTTGATGACACGGCTGCCCTCGTGCAATCCCTGTGGCTTGCCCCTCAGTTCGAGGGTCTTGCGGATGCCACCTTCCTTCTCGGCGGTGAGGTCGGCGGTGAGTTCCACCAACTTGATGTCGCCGCTGCCAGAGAAGACATACACACGGTCGTCATCGTCGAAGAAGAGCGACGAGTCATGGTAGGCAGGCAGACGGCTATGCAGCGTCCAGCCCTTGGCGGGGTCGTCGGTCTTGAAGACCATCGACTTGTGAGGATCGTCGTTCGCCACAAAAAGTGCCCAAAACGTGCCCTTGTGATAGCGGAGCGAAGTTGCCCACTGCCCACGGCCATACACCGTGCCCTCCTGCAAGTCATAGCGAGGTGTGTCCTTGATTTCGTCGAAGAGATACGACACCGTTTCCCAGTGCACCAAGTCGGAACTCCTCATGATGGGGCCACCGGGGAAGAGGTGCATCGTCGTGGTGACGAGGTAATAATAATCGCCCACGCGGATGATATCGGGGTCGGGCGTGTCTGTCCATACGAAAGGGTTCTTCACCTGCACCTTAGGAGCAGAATCAACCGTCTGTGCCGATGCCATCATGGCACACAGCATGAAGCATATAGAAAACAGTTTTTTCATCAGTTGATCAGATATGTTTTGGTCTTACCTTGGTATGTACATTTGACGGTAGCACGCCCATCCACAATCTTGCCAATTTGGAACGTGACAGCAGGGTTGTCGGCTGTTGCCCGAATCACAGAGTTGTCCTTGAGAAGTGCGTAAGCCTGATAATTTGAAACTTCCATGTAGCCATTGTCGTTGGTCGAGAACATAGGGTCTGCAGGCATTTTGATTTCCTTGCCATCCACCGTAATGGTCACCGTCGGTACAACAGGAGCCTTGATGCTCGCAGCCCCCTTGCTGAAACAGAGTCCGTGAAGGTCGAAAAGACCCTGTGGACGCTGTGGCTGTTGCGGACGCTGTCCCCACTGACCACGTTGTGGCTGCTCGGGCTGTTTGATTTCATCGCCTTCTGCCACGAGATAGATGGCATGTTTGCCAGTAAGTCCCTCCACGGCAGGCACATCCACGCCAAACGTTCTCTTATTATTTGCAGAAGCAGGAACGCTGATGATACCAATCTCCTGTCCCGTCCATGGATTATCCAACATGATGTGAATCTTGAAGTTACCCTTACCGCTTGGGGTCATGGTCAACTCCAACGTGGTGTTGTCACCCTTTTTCGTTCCGTCAAAGGCTTTCACGCCCTTCGTATCCGTTGCCAAACCGCCAAAGCCAAAATACTTGAAACCGATGATGCCACCGTTCTGAATGCCAGCCAAATCCATCGAGTTGTTCCACACGTCGTGGTTATCCTGCATCCAGTTGTTGCTGTTCGGACCGTACATGAAGCAGGCAATACCAGCAGAGTAGTAGGCGTAAGGAGGCAGACCAAAAATCTGGAAACCTTCGCTGGTCACCTCTGCACCTGTATAGGCATCGCCATTGCTTGCCTTGGCGGTCCATTCGTTATTCTTCGTGTAAGGGTCGTAACCCGTTATCTTCACGACTCCACCTTGAGCCACAGGCTTCTTGTCCCACATAATCTTCACAGGAGCCACCATTGCCTGACGGGCGTTGCCGAAGCCACGTGGCGGACGGTGATAGAACACATACCACTGGCCGTTGATTTCCTGCAAGGAACCATGCGTGTTGTGACCAGCATTGGTGGTAATCAGTTTGGAACCGTCCTCGTTCAG
>CALAVF010000195.1 GCA_937892315.1 uncultured Prevotellaceae bacterium
GCCCTGTGCTGTAACAGTAGCCTCGTTGTCATCGTTTAGTGCAATTGTCCATTCACCATTTGCATTATTTGTTTCTTGAGTCTTAAGATTATTATCGGAACTACTTGCAGCATAAAGATAACCACTCCCGGTGTTGAAGTACCATCCGTTGGTGGCATCGCCCTCGAGGGTTATCACTTGCACATCTTCTGTGGCATACGCCGTGGATCCTTGGATATTGATGCTCGTGGCACCGCGGTTGTTGCTGTTCTGCGTGGTGCTCAGTGCCATCTTGTTGGCATAGTTCAAGAAAATGATCTCATCACCGGAAGCGAGGTCGTTGATGTCGGTCACCAATACATAGGTATCCGAGCCACTCGCAACTGTATACGACGCGGTGGCCACGGCGCTGTTGTCCATTCCACTCTTCACGGCCATCACCTTCAGTGTCACATCGCTGTTCACGGTATAGGAAGATCCCGTAGTGCTGCTGGTAGTCGGGTCGGTGCCATCGGTGGTATAATAATAGGTTACATTTTCTGTAGAACAGTTGAAGTTCACTACCGTACCCGTTGACACTTCCCCTACTTCTGGTGTGAATGTCGGTGTTGCCACCGTATTGGATGCTGCATCTTCATATCTTACCTTGATCTTTGCAATACGGCGGTGATTAGAAGATCCTCCTCCGACAGAGAACGTAACACTTTTCGTATTTGCAGGAAGTTCAGAACAAACACCGAGTTTTACGTCGTTTACTTTACTTTCATTATAATATCCTTTATCTGTAGTTATCGTATTAGTTGGGTCATTCAAACCAAAGGTAACATCTATTCTGATAATCGTATATTCGGATGACACCGTGAAAGAGCCTCCATCATAGACACGAACAGCGGCTCCTGTAGTATAATATTTTGGAGCATTACTATTTGTCCCTTTGTCAAATGATACGGAGAAATTGGTGGCATTGACAGTGGAAACTTCTTGTTGATTGCTATATCCTAAATCTCCGAAGACCAACTCTTCTTCCTCATACGCTTTCGCCACAATGGAAACCATCGCGGCAAGCAGTGTCATCAATGAAACACGTAAGAATCTTATCATAAAGCCTTATTTTATATGGTTATTATCGGATGTGAACCCTTCCACCGGAGGAGTAAGTCCCTTACAGCGAGGGTATGTGTTCAATAGTCGTATCGGTGTGGTTTCCGTTGATTGTGGAAAAATCGGCACAAAATTACGGATATAGTCATAATACGCCAAAAGAATTGTTGATTTTTTTGCATGAATTATCCTAAATGGCAATGAATTATCATGAATTCGTATTCATACTTAAAAGAAATGCCTCGTTATACACCCATTGCCGAGGATTAATCATCAATCCAAACAAGTCATTTTAACAATTCCCTTTTATCATCGTTTTCAAGTATACGCATCTGATTGATGGCTATCTGATTGAGGCGTACGAGACGGTTGCTTTGAGACATTCCTTCATTGATGAGAACGGCATTGATGTTCTCCATGTTGGCCAAACAAATGAGTTCGTTAACGGAAGCATAGTCACGGATATTCCCTTTCAACTCAGGATGGGCATCCCGCCATTGTTTGGCTGTCTGCCCAAACATGGCTACATTCAGGACATCCGCCTCCTCGGCATAGATGATACTGGCCTGTGCTGCCGTCACCTCTTCTGGTATGAGGTTCTGTTTGATGGCCTCAGTGTGAATGCGGTAGTTTATTTTTGACAATTCACGCTTGGCTGTCCATCCTATTTGCTTCAGTTCCTCTTCCTTTAGGCGTTGGAATTCTTCTATCAGATACAACTTAAAAGGTACGCTTATAGCAGTGCCAAACTCAAAAGCAATGTCCTTGAAAGCATACGTTCCTCCATAACGCCCTTTCTTTACAATAATACCAATAGCATTGGTCTTTTCTATCCACTCGCTGGCACTCATGACAAAACTGGGTAAACCTGCCTGCATCCTAAAGTTGTCGAATTCGACCACTTTAAAATTAGGATTGTGAATCATCTCCCATGTGCCAAGGAATTCGATTGTATAACGATTCCGAAGCCAGTTCTTGATAATGTCAGCCGCACGGCTCTCACTCCGTTTTCCGTTGGCCATATCGGTAAGGGAAATATAGTCTTTGTCATTCTGTGACAAGACTGTTATTTCTGTATTCTGTACGAATATTTTTGCCATTTTGTTCTTTTTATTGAAGTTTCCCTCTCACCTCATAAACGGTAGAGATACATGTATCAGACATATACAAAACCATTATTTTACAAACCACCCCATCAGCACACGGAGGTAGGCCGTCAGTTCGCCCGCCATCTTCTCATGCTGCCACAGGCTGGGATGCCAACTCGCCCCGTATTTCAGGTCGCCGTTCTGCGGGGTGAAGTCGAAGCGGTACACCTCGTTGTCGCCCTGCCGGTGTGCTTCCTGGCACACCTGGTCGAGGTGGTGCCTCACCAGTTCCAGTTCCTTGCCGTTCAGCATGCTTCCGCAGAGCAGCACGATCTTCGCCTTGGGATGGTGGCCGCGCACCTGCCTGAGGAATTTGCGGTACGCCTCCAGGAGCAGGTCGCCGTCGTAGTTGTCCGTCGAGGTGTCGTTGGTGCCCAGGTTGATGCACACCACGTCGGGGGTATAGCGGCTGAAGTCCCACCGCTCGCTGTGGTCGTCGAAGTTGGTGTAGTCGTACTGCGTGGGCATGGGGTCGGGACTGCCCGTGCGCGGTCCGTTGTAGTTGCGGTAGACGCCGATGCCGCTTCGCGCCACCACATATTCCGCCGCGTCGAGGTTGCGTGCCGTGATGGCGGCATAGGTCAGGAAATGGTTCTCCGTGGCATCCTCGAAGGGGTCGGGCGCGTGCATGCTCTCCACCCCGTAGCCGCAGGTGATGGAGTTGCCGATGAACTCGATGCTGCGGGAGGGCAACGCCGGCGGCGGCATGAGACGGCATCCCTCGTCGAGGATGAACCCGCGGAACTCCGGCCGTCGTTGGTAACCCTCGATGGCGTTCATGATGCGCA
>CALAVF010000196.1 GCA_937892315.1 uncultured Prevotellaceae bacterium
TTTAAGCAGATTTTTTTTCTAAACAAATGGCTTCTTCTTGGTAAAAACGATTACGCACGATAACTTTGCACAAAATTTGGAACAAAAAATTCTACACATTATATATAAATCATATATAAAACATGAGAAAGTCCACGATTGCAATAGATACCCCGTTCGGGAAAAAAGATACGTATGGCGCCATCAGTATGCCAGTGTATCACACGGCGGCATACGAGTTTGGGTCGGCAAAGGAGATGTCTGACGTGTTCTGCGGGCGGGTGCTGGAGCCGGAATATTCGCGTGTGATGAACCCGACGGTGACTTATTTTGAGGACAAGGTAAAGGCACTGACAGGTGCGGCAAACGTGTTTGCCTTCTGCTCGGGCATGGCAGCCATCCATAATGCACTGCTGGTGTTTGTGGCAGCAGGGAAGAACATCGTGACGTCGAAGCACCTGTTTGGCAATACGGTGGGACTCATCGACCAGACGCTGTCGAGGCTGGGCGTGGAGAGCAGAATGATTGACTTGTTAGACTTGGACGAAGTGAGACGTAGCACCGACGAGAAAACGGCGTGCCTATATCTGGAGATTGTGACGAATCCGCAGATGGAGGTGGCTGACCTGACAGCCCTGGCAGCGATTGCCCACGAGCATGGCATTCCGTTGATTGCTGACACGACGCTGATTCCGTTCACAGAGTTCAGTGCGAAAGACTTGGGCGTGGATGTGGAGGTGGTGAGCAGCACGAAATACATCTCGGGCGGTGCCACGTCGCTGGGCGGCTTGGTGATTGACTACGGCACGTTCCCGCAAGTAAATGCCCGACTGAGGTTTGAACTGCTGTTCAACATCGGCAGTTACATGTCGCCTCATGCGGCGTACATGCAGAGCCTGGGGCTGGAGACACTGGCGGCTCGCTACAAGGTGCAGGCAGACAATGCGTTGGCACTGGCAAGAAAATTGAGGGAGGTGCCTGAAATCAAACGGGTGAACTACATCGCCCTGGAGGACAATCCCTACTACGAACTGGCTCAGCGTCAGTTTGGCAAGACGGGTGGCGCGATGTTGACCATCGACCTGGCCGACAGAGCGGCTTGCTTCCGTTTCATCGACCGCCTGAAACTCATCCGCAGGGCGACCAACCTGTTCGACAACAAGACGCTGGCGATTCACCCCTACAGCACCATCTTCGGTCCTTTCAGCGGCAGCCAAAAGAGAGCGATGGATGTGCTGGACACGACCATTCGCCTCTCGATAGGGCTGGAGGACGTGGAGGATTTGTTTGAAGATATTGTACAAGCAACAAAAAACTAAAGCATAAAGGTTATGGCAAAAATTATCGTGAATGGAGAAGACCAGGAGGTTCAACTCCCTACAACAGTGGCAGACATCATCAGAATCAACAAAGTGCTTCAGCCCGAAATGGTGAGCGTGCAGGTGAACGAGGAGTTCGTTGACCGTAGAGACTTTGAGACCACCCAACTCAACGAGGGTGATACCATCGATTTCTTGTACTTCATGGGAGGAGGGCAGTAAGATGTTTGATTTCACCGAGGAAGAACTGAACCGATACTCGCGTCACATTTTGTTACAGGATGTGGGTGTGGAAGGTCAGGAAAAAATAAGAGAAGGCAAGGTGCTCGTAGTGGGTGCCGGCGGATTGGGTGCTCCCGTGGCGATGTATCTGGCAGCGGCAGGCGTTGGCACCATCGGCATCGTGGATGGCGACGTGGTGGACTTGAGCAACTTGCAGCGTCAGATTATCCACACCACGCCCGATGTGGACAAGTGGAAAGTGGAGTCGGCAAAGGAGACCATCAATGCCATCAACCCCCACGTGAAGGTGGAGACGCACCGCGAGTTTCTGGAGGCAGCCAATGCCCTCGACATCGTGAAGGAATACGACTTCGTGGTGGATGGCACAGACAACTTCCCTGTGAAGTTCCTGATTAACGATGCGTGTGTGATGGCAGGCAAACCGTTCAGTCATGGCGGCATCCTCAGGTTTGAAGGTCAGACGTTCACGCATGTGCCCGGGTCGGCTTGCTACCGCTGCATGTTCAAGACCCCTCCCCCACCAGGAGCCGTGCCGACGTGCAGTCAGGCAGGTGTGCTGGGTGCCATCGCCGGTATGTTGGGCACCATTCAGGCAGCCGAGACGCTGAAGTATCTGAC
>CALAVF010000197.1 GCA_937892315.1 uncultured Prevotellaceae bacterium
TTCTTTCTCAAAGTTTTCAAAAAAAACACCATCGTTAAAAGTTAGTTCTTCCATACCTACAATTTACTTATTTCTAAATCAATTTCCTGTATCGTATTCTCTGCAATCCGCACCGCAGCGTCAAGCAATATGCCGTTGTTTACGAATATCGCAAAGTCTGAAACGTAGATGAAGTTCGCAAGTTGCTCACGTCGCTTCATCAGTGCGTTGTACTTGGTTATCTGCTGTGCTGTCATATCAGAATAAACTTAATTGTTGGCTTTCGTTTTCCGTTTCTATGAACATCTTACGAAAGATGTGATAAAGACACGATTGAACGATTGAATTGCCCGCAAGACGATAAAGCGAACTATTCGATAATCCGCAATTTAGCATCGTATCAATGTCTTTTTCTTCGCAATCCATGAGACGTAGGACTTCCCGACACGTTAATTTTCTGACTCTAAACTTCTTGCCCTCCAACTCTTTAGGCAAGGTGATTTTTTGTTTCTGTTCCATATCTGTAATTATTAAAGGTTCTCTATTACCCCCCCCATTGTCGTTAGGGTAGGGCATATTCCATTTACGTCCCACACGTTTCCTGCAAACCCTGTTCCACGGTTGTAACCGTAGATGTTAAACAGTCTCTTTACTTTCCCGTTCATCTTTTACTACTATTGTCGGCACTAAATTACCCCCCCCGAAAAATCGCACATACAAGGTGCAATGCCTTCAATACTATACACCACTCCCTTACTCGGATTCTTCCTGTTGGGCTTTATATAGTACCCTAATTTTATAATTCTATCTCGCATATTAAGTTGTCTTTAGTGCATAAAGTCGTTATCGCTCCGATTATATCACCACGTAGGCATAACTGCTTGCCTTTAGAGAACTTTGCCCCTTTGTCGCCATATAAGTGCCTACACTGGGTTTCCTCTTCCGTCCTTTCACGACCTACCGCTTTTACTATCTTCATAAGGCTCGACTATTACCGTAAAACCCATAACCGTCTTGATGGTAGGACAAACATCGTTGCTGTGACTGTCAATGGCAAGTGCATCTGTGTAGCCTCGTACCCCCCCCCTGATGGTAGCGGAGAAAGGTTTTGAAACATCAACGCCGTTTGCTATCCTGAATCTCATTTCTTTCATAAACTATCAGTATTAAACTGCCCTTGCTTACAGATGTTATCGAATTGGCTATGTCACCACCGACTTCTAACCTCTGGCTATGGTCGGATGAGTGCCACTCACCATCACTCCTTCCTCTTATCGCACAAGTCCGTATCGTCATCTTGTACCACACCTATGCAAGTCATTGTTGAACCTTTCCAATTCAACAAGGCTGAAAAACCAAATTTATAGCAACAAGCCAAAATAGTCTTTGCGTTACCATCCTTGTCCGTGTTTATCGGGATAAACTTCTTCATATTCATCTGTATCAAACAAGTAATTATCCGTTTTCCTGTTCTGTGTCGTCTGAATGGTGCAAGCAACTCCACTGCCATCCGTAGGATTCCACGCAAATCCGTTACCACGCTCACTTTCCTTTTGTGTCGAAGTAATCAAACCCTGCACCCTTTCATCACTCAAATAATACTTCTCATCCACCTCGTCCTCCAGATAATCCTTCAACCTCTTCTCCAAAGGAAATGGCTTGGGGAAATAAAACTTGGGGGGATTATCTTCATCATCCACACGAATAGACACAAGAAAGATTCTTGGACGATGCTGTGCCACACCGTAGTCTCGGGAATCAAGTATCTGTGCAAAGTTGGCATACCCGATTTCTTCAAGAGCAGACAATATTTTGTGAAAGTCTTTGATGAACTTTGATGATACAAGTGCCGCTACATTCTCCATTAGCAAATACTTCGGTTTTTTTGCACGAAATAGCCTTATCGCTTCCCATGCGAGGCTTGAACGAGTTCCACTATTCTCTTGCAACCCTGCTTGTTTCCCGCTTTGTGATATATCGGTACAGGGGAAACTCCAAGTCATAAGGTCGCAATCTGGCAAACTGTTTGCATCAACCTTGGCTATATCCCCGATGTTTCTGTCTGCCCATTGAGGGAACAAGGCATCGTGAGCAACGCACGCCGATTTTTCAATCTCACACCACGCTACTAATTCGTAGTCAAATTCTGGATAATTTTCTTTCAACCGATTCAGTGCGAGGCATTGTGAATCATATCCGGAAAACAATGTTGTAACTCTAATTTCCTGCATATTTTAATTTCCAATTAGGATGATTATTCTTACACATTTGGGATATTTTATTATGCGATAAATTATGGCAAACGGCAGCCTTTCTTAAAGATGGATATTCTTCCACAATCTTCCCATCATTATCTACAAAGCATACAATCCGGGCTGTGGTTTTTCCGTAAGTAAAGGATTGTGGAGATGATGAAAAACTCCACACAAAGCCTCCCGCCTGCATCTGCCTCCCTCGGCACACGGCGGATATGTTAGTGATTCCAGTAGATTCTTCTGCTTTTTTGATTGAGGGGAAACGTGCAATGAGAGTGCCATCCAACGAGAATTGATAAACGTCCTTTATGTACCCATTTCGTTTTAGCGTGGAAACTTTTTTTTGCTTGGCATTTCCATAACAACAATTATATTGCTGTGTACACCATTCCAGATTAGAGGCGGCATTGTTTGACTTACAACAATCCTTATGGTTTACAACTGGCAAGGCGTCTGGATTTGGCACAAAAGCACAAGCAACCAGACGATGCACCATCACTTCATTATGGTTCTGAGGGGAAGTTAAATGAACGAACTTATACCCATTAGGATAAGTTTTTTGTTTCAATATCTTACCGCCCAAGGTTTGCTTCCAGCCGTTCTTTCGAACTATAATTCTATCAAGACTTCTTACTCGCCCCAAATTACTTGCCTGATAATAGCCCTCATATCCGACCACATCCTTCCAAATTTCTTTTTCTTCCATATAAATCAAAAATCCCCAAGCGTTCGGTGTATGGGTCGAGCATACACCTACTGACAAGGGGTATAAAGTTCTGTTTGAGTTCTCGACCAACTCTTTTATTTCTTTTGCAAAGTTACGGGAAAAAATCCATATATGCAAGTTTTTTGCTAATAAACGGATTCTCTTTATTATACATAATCTTTTTCTGTTTTCGTTAAACCTTATTCTTTATTGTCGGCTCTTTGCCCTCTAAACTCGATTTCTCTGTTCAGAGCCTTTGCTATATCCATAATTGTTTCAATTTTAATTATTTGTTTAATTCGTATTTTTCTCTTTGATACAAATATTCCACAAGCGTAATTTCGTTCCCCAAGAATTTATTAGTCAATTTCTTGTCTTTAATATAAAAACGAAGCAACCGCTTTGGAATCTTTTTTGTGTTTGGAATAACTTTGTGCCAATACTTTTTCAGTTGTCGTATGTTCATACTATTCCCTGTTTCCGTTACGTAAATAATCAACTATCGCAGTCATGTATCAGAATGTTCGCCACAACCAATTCCTGCAATAATACACAACACCCCAAGATATAAGTACACAAGCGGTTCGTACATCAACGCAAGACCAACACCAATAGATATAAATCCTATGCCATAATAAATTTTTTCTCTGTTCATAATCCTATTGTTTAAGTGAAACTTTACTACTTCCAAAAAACGTCTTCTCCTATAAGTTTGTCCATATCACGACCCAAACCGTCAACGTCATCATCATCCATCTGTATGGAATAGTTAAAGTGTCTCCAAATATGACGCATCACATCAAAAAAACTCCATCTGGTATCTCGGTAGTCCCATTAGGAAAACGATTACCAAAGCGATAAAGATTTATAACCTCTAACTGTTCTTTGCTTACAATCATAATAAATCTTATTTTCGTTAAAACTTAAATTCAACTGCAAAGATATAAACTCTATTTGGTATATACAAATTTTGTAACAAAGTTTAACAATTTAATCTAATTATAATATCTTAAAACTATAAATCACACAGAAATGCCCCAAATTTCAACAAGCATACCACCACCCGTACAAACTACCACCCAGAACCAGAAAAGCCAACACAAGCCAAATCTGACCCCAAATCTAAAGCCATAACAAGATATAAGCAAATACAATAACAAAAAATCCTCCACCGTTCACAACGACAGAGAATAAACACACGATAAAAAAGCATTTCTATACAATGCAAAGATACAAAAAAACTTACAACATATACAAAATATGGCAAAAATGTATTTTCTTTTTTTTCAAAAATTTTCCGTTTTTCTTTTTCT
>CALAVF010000198.1 GCA_937892315.1 uncultured Prevotellaceae bacterium
GGAGAAAAGAAAAAATTGTGTAACTTTGCAGTTGGTTTCTAATTGATAATGAATTTTTTGAGGAACAGATTATGACGAAAAAAAATAAGAAAAATAAGAAACAAAATCGAAAGTACGCTCAGATGCAACAAGAGAAGTTGAGGGCGAGCGACTTTGTGGGAGGCTTCGGCAAGTGGGAGATGCTGTCTTTTGGCATTGGTTTTCTGCTGGTCATTGCGACGGTGTTTTTGTTTGCGGCCTTTGTTTCTTATTTGTTTACGGGGGAGGCGGATTATAGTTTGTTGGAGAGTACGGCCGACCCGCTGAATATGAAGATGCAATATAAGAATGTGTGCGGAAGTTGGGGGGCAATTGCAGCATTTTTCTTTCTGAATGATTTGTTCGGGTTGGCGAGTTTTATTATGCTGCCGTTCTTTGTGATTCTGGGGCTGCGGATGATGCGGATATTCAAGTTCACGTTAGTGCGGAAGTTTATCTGTTTTTCGTTTTTGACGATTTGGACGAGTGTTTTTTTGGCAGCGTTCGGATATTTGTTTCCGTTCTTTGAGGGCAGTTTCGTGAAGTTGGGAGGCAATCACGGAATTCATGTGGTGAAGGGATTAACGCAAGTGATTGGGATGCCGGGGCTGTTGGCGGTGTTGGTGATGACGGCGGTGATGTTTTTGATGTACTTGAGCGTAAAGACGGTGGAGGTGATTAGGGGGATGTTTAGGATGCGGATGTTCGGGGAATTGAGGAGGAAGGTGATGGAGAAGATGCGGAGAGAAGAGGGGGGGACGGCGACAGTGTCGCCGCACAGGAAAACAGAGGAAGAGGAGGATGAAGGGGATGAAGGGGATGAAGAGGATGAGGGGAATGTGGTGATTTTTGAGGGGGAGGAAGAGGGAGAGGCGGGGATGGATGTGGAGGTGTTGACGACGGAGAAGGGGAGTGGGAGGATTGAGCGAGGGGGAATAGACACTCCATACGACCCGAAGTTGGACTTGGAGCATTATAAGTATCCAACGTTGGGGCTGTTGCGGAAGTCGGCGGACGAGGGAAATCCGCAGATTGATATGATAGAGCAGAATGCGAATAAGAACCGAATTATAGAGGTGTTGAAGACGTTTGGGGTGGAAATCAAGTCGATTAAGGCGACGATAGGGCCGACGATTACGCTGTATGAAATTGTGCCTGCCGAGGGAACGAGAATTAGCAAGATAAGGAACTTGGAGGATGACATCGCTCTGTCGTTGGCGGCGGAGGGCATCCGTATTATTGCGCCCATTCCTGGGAAGGGAACGATTGGTATTGAAGTGCCGAATAAGAAGAAGTGCATCGTGAGCATGGAAAGCATCATCAATAGTAGGGTGTATCAAGAGAGTAAGATGGAGTTGCCTTGTGCCGTGGGAAAGACCATTAGCAATGAGGTGTTTATGTTTGACTTGGCAAAGGCACCGCATCTGTTGGTGGCAGGTGCAACAGGGCAAGGTAAGTCGGTGGGACTGAATGCAATCGTGACGTCGCTGCTGTATAAGAAGCATCCGTCGGAGTTGAAGATTGTGATGGTTGACCCGAAGAAGGTGGAGTTCAGCATTTATGCACCGATAGAGAACCATTTCTTGGCGAGATTGGAAGAGGAGGAGGACTGCATCATTACGGATGTGCAGAAGGTGGTGAAGACGCTGAACTCGCTATGTGTGCTGATGGATACGAGGTATGACTTGCTGAAGAAGGCGAACGTGAGGAATATCAAGGAATATAATGAGAAATTTAAGAATCGGCAGTTGAACCCTGAAAATGGGCACGAGTATATGCCGTATATTGTGGTGATAGTGGACGAGTTTGGTGACTTGATAATGACGGCGGGGAAGGAAGTGGAGTTGCCGATTTGCCGCATTGCTCAGTTGGCACGTGCGGTGGGTATCCACATGATTATCGCTACGCAGCGACCCCAAGCGAGCATCATCAGTGGTGCGATTAAGACGAACTTCCCAACGAGAATTGCGTTTAAGGTAAGCAGCATGATGGACAGCCGTGTGATTCTCGACCGAAGCGGAGCGAATCAGTTGATAGGCAAGGGCGATATGCTGTATCTGCAAGGAGGGGAGCCCGTGCGTGTGCAGTGTGCGTTCGTCGATACCCCTGAGGTGAATGACATCTGTCACTTCATCGCCACGCAGCAGTCGTTCTTGCATCCGATGTATCTGCCCGAAGTGGCTGATGCTGAGGGCGGTGAAGGTGGCGGTATGGGTACGGTGGACAAGGGACACCTCGACCCGATGTTTGCGGATGTGGCGAAGTTCGTGGTGAATAACCAGAGCGGCAGTACGTCGATGATACAGCGGAATTATTCCATCGGTTACAACAGAGCAGGAAAGATTATGGACCAGTTGGAGAAGATGGGTGTGGTGGGGCCACAAGTGGGTGCGAAGCCGAGGGAAGTGCTGATTAAAGACCCCATGACGTTGGAGAGTTTATTGAACACATTATAATAAATGATATAGGACATGAAAAGGATTATTTTTTTATGGTTGGGTTTTGTGGCGATGGTGGCAGTTAACGCTCAAGAAGCCACGAAAATTTGTGACAAGACGGCGGCAACGTTGAAGGCGGCGAAGAACGTGAAGATAGGCTTCACGCTTGAGGCTGATGGCGGAAACACCGCTGGGAACACGGGATATATCAAGTTGAGCGGACAGAAGTTCGTGGTGAATATGGGGGGGACGATTACGTGGTTCGATGGGAAGACGATGTGGAGTTATGTGAAGAAAAATGAGGAAGTGAACGTGACGACACCGACGGCAGCGGAGGTGGCGAAGATGAACCCTTACGCATTCTTGTCATTTTATAAGAAAGGCTACACGGCGAAGATGGGGCAGAGCACGGCGAAGGAGCACGAGGTGGTGCTGACGGGCAGCGAGGGAAGTGAGTATGAGAAGGTGGTGATGAGGGTGAATAAGGCGACGAACGAGCCGACGTATCTGAAGACGACTTCGGCGAAGGGGGTGGTGACGGTGATTCGCTGCAACTCGCTCGTGAAAAATCAGAAATATACCGATGCTACGTTCCGCTTCAACAAGAAAAATTATCCGAAGGCGGAAGTGGTGGATTTGAGATAAACTATGAAGTTCGGAAGGGCGAGGCAACTCTACCATTTGATAGCGCACAATCAGCGGCTGCAAGCAAGGCGGCACCCGATGTTTGAGCGGAATTTGGCGATGAAGATATTCAGTTATGTGTTCATTGCCTTTTGGGCTTTGTATCTCGTGGTGCTCGGCGTGTCTTGTTATTATTCGTTTGAAGGCACGGCATTGGAGGCGTTCGACTGGGTGGATGGCGGCATGATATGGTTCCTCATCTTGGATTTTGTGTCGAGGTTTGCGATGCAAGAGACGCCAGCACAGAACATCAAGCAGTATAAACTGATGAACATTCCGACGAGGTTTATGCTGAATGTGTTTCTGCTGCGGATGGGGTTACAGCCGTATAATCTGTTCTGGGCGTTCTTTCTGGTGCCGTTTGGTGTGCTGGCGGTGCCTCAGTTTTATGGCATCGGCGGACTGGTGGGTTTTCTGTTGGGATGGTGGATGATGTTTGTGCTGAACAGTTATTGGTATTTGTTGTGGCGGACGCTGATGAACAGGCGATTTGTGTGG
>CALAVF010000199.1 GCA_937892315.1 uncultured Prevotellaceae bacterium
AGAGTCGGGGCAGGGAGGGGAATGGAGGGGGTGCCATTGGGGAGATGGGCACAAATGGGTCATGTAAAAATAAAATTCATGAATAATTCGTGGGTAATTCATGGAAATTCGTGTTTTATCATAAACATAAATTATCATGAATTAACCATGAATTTTTCATGAATTATTTGTGGTTATACTTATGAGATTTCTGGGTGGAAAACAAAAAAGTTATCATTTTTTCTGCAAAATATTTGTTTGTTAGAAAATTTTTCTGTAACTTTGCGGCGTGATTAGAAAAAAAATGGATGTCCACTACACAAAAACAAATGTCTGACCACAAAAAAACGAATGTCTAACCCTTAAAAACAAAAGAAAACTATGGCAGTTAAAGGTAAAATCCGCATCCGCAAGACCACGCAGAAGTTGGGCTACCTGGATGAGAAGCCTACGGTGTACCGCATCCGCACGCTGACCATGCCCGTCATCACGGGCGAGAACCTGGTGCAGTATGTGGCGAAGTCGGCAAACGTGCCGGTGAGTTCCATCCGTGCGGCAGTCGCCGCCATCGCTCAGGGCATCTGCTACTTTGTCATCAACGGTCACGCCGTGCATTTCAACAACTTCGGCACGTTCCACCTGAAGATGCAGTACAAGGTTGCCCAGACCGAGGAGGAGTGCACCACGAAGAACATCAAGCGGCTCGTGCCCGAGTTCATCGCCCACCGTGCGCTGCTCGACCAGTTGATGGCCATCTCGTTTGAGACCTACGACACGGTGTCCTTGCAGGACTAAAAACCACAGATTGCACAGATTACACGGATTTGCTTGACAATTAGAGGCAGAATTACACAGATTTTTCAAAAGCCCCGCAGGGCTTCATCTGTGAAAATCTGAAAAAATCCGAGTAATAGCCAAAAACATACGACAAAAATCTGTGGAATCTGCGTAATCTGTGGTGTAAAAAAGACTTTCAGTATCAACTTAAAAAACGAATGTAACTATGAACAACTCTAAAGCACAATTGCCCAGCGTGACGGGGAAGGTGTTGCTCCGCCGCAGCAAGATGAAGTTGGGCTATCTGGAGGGGAAGCCCGAGGTGTGGGGTCTGCACATGCTGCGTGGCGGCGTGATTGACAACGACGACATCGTGGCATACGCTTCGCAGGCTGCCAACGTGCCTGCCGACAACGTGAACCTGGCTCTGCAGGCGCTGCTGGATGCCATCACCTACTTCGTCATCAACGGCCACACGGTGCAGATTCCGGGGCTTGGCTCCATCGGCACCATCACGAACGTGAAGGTGGCTGAGACGCTCGAAGAGGCGAACGCCGACACCATCGTGAAGACGCACATCCAGTTCTACCCCACCGACCAGGTGCGTGAACTCTGCTCGCTGAAGAACGTGAGCACGGAACTGGTGAAGTTGGAAGTGCCCGGCACGGCGGACGGCGGCGGCGACAACGAGCCTGCCGAGCCCGACCCCGGGGAGGACACTGGCGACTAAGCCCCTCCCCCTCCCCTGTCGGAGCAAAAACGGTTTTTTGTCTCTTGTCTCTTTGGTTTTTTCTCCTCACGCACACACGTGATTATTTATATTTATATTTTTATTTTGTATTGTGTTCACTTAGCCGTACCTTTGGCTCCGCCAAGGTACTCGCGTTCGGAAAAACTCAAATAAATTTGTTTTTTCTCTCACTTATCCGTACCTTTGCACCCAAAAATTGTGTATCACAAAGGTTATGAGAATTTTAGGTATCAGCAGAGGCACGAAATATTCGCCTAACTTGGCGGAAAAGGATGCGGCTATCTTCACGGCTGTAGTGGAGGCGTTGAGGGCAAGAGGACACGTGGTGTCAACCATCGGAGAAGAGGATATGACGGGGCATGATTTCTCGCCCTACGACCGTGTGCTGACGATGGCTCGCGACGCTTTTTCGCTCGTGATGCTGGAGAAGGACACGGATGCGGCTACTCAGGCGAAGTTCATCAACTCCATCAGCGGCATCCTCGCCTGCACGAACAAGGCAGCGGTGATGACGCAGATGCTTGAGGCAGGCATTCCGCAGCCGGAGTTTGTGGTTGGCGAAGGAAGGAACCTGATGTGCTGCTCGGTTGAGGACAAGAGCGATGTCGTTCCTCCGCTGTGGCTGAAGAACTGCGACGGCAGTGCGGTGGTGGCAGAGGATACGGTGTTTTGCCCCACGAAGGAAGCGTTTGACGCGGCTTTCAAGGGCATGGAGGAACGCGGCGTACACCTGTGGGTGGCTCAGGAACATCAGCGAGGCGACCTCGTGAAGTTCTACGGCGTGGAGGGGACGACCTTTTTCCGCTGGAACTACGCCAGCCAGGGGCATTCCAAGTTCGGGCTGGAGGCGGTGAACGGCAAGGAGAAGGGTTATGCGTTCAACCCCGAGCGTATCAAGTTGTATGCCGACATGATTGCGAAGAAACTGAACGTGCCGATTTATGGGGGCGATGTCATCATCGACGAGGAGGGGGAGTTCTGGTTTATTGACTTCAACGACTTCCCCAGTTTCTCGAGTTGTCGCGAAGGGGCGGCACAGGCGATTGCGAAGAGATGTGAAATGGAAAATGTAAGATGGAAAATGCAAGGATGAAGGAACAGGTAAAATCAACACTCAAATCGAACGACACAGAGGAATGGCTGGACACGGTGTGGACGCGTCCCATCGGCTACGTATGGGCTCGGCTGTTCAACCACTATGACATTCACCCCAACACGGTCACCATCATTTCGATGATCATCGGTGCCGCTTCTGCCCTCTTCTTCGTACACGGCAGTTTCCGTACGGAGGGCACGGAGGGGCTTGTATGCAACATCATTGCCGTGCTCCTGCTGGCATGGGCAAACTTCTACGACAGCGCCGACGGGCAGTTGGCTCGCATGTCGGGCAAGAAGACGCAACTGGGCAGAATCCTCGACGGGGCGGCGGGCGACGTGTGGTTTTTCTGCATCTACCACGCCCTGACCATCCGCTTCTACTTCCACCACGACCTTGAGTTCGAGTGGCTGGGCATTGAGAACACGCAGCGGAACAGCATCGTTGCGACGCTCATCATGTATGCGTTCGCCTGGTTCTCGGGCATCTATTGCCACGGACATCAAAGCGGGCTGGCTGACTACTACCGGCAGATTCACCTCTTCTTCCTGAAGGGCAAGGCTGGCAGCGAACTGGACAACTCGGCTCAGCAGAGGAAACTGTATGAAGAGACACCGTGGAGGGGGAACGTCATTCAGAAACTCTTCCTGCTCAGTTACACGAGTTACACCCGCAATCAGGAAAGGCAGACTCCTGCCTTTCAGCAGTTGATGGCAAAACTCAGGGAGCGTTACGGAAGCACGGAAAACATTCCGCAGGCTTTCCGCGACGAGTTCCGTGCCTACAGCCTCCCCATGATGAAGTGGGCAAACATCCTCACGTTCAACACGCGTGCCATTGCCCTATATGTATCGTGCCTCATCGACTTCCCCTGGTTGTATCTGGCTTTTGAAATCTTCGTCATGACGGCTCTCTTCTTCTATATGCGTAACACGCACGAGGACTTCTGCAAACTGCTCTGCAGTAAATTGTAAATGACGAAACAGAGAAACACATGATTCAAGCGATTATTTTTGACTACGGAGGCACGATTGACACGAACTCGCTGCACTGGAGCGAAGTGCTGTGGGAGGGCTACCAGCACGTGGGTGTGCCTGTCAGCAAAGAAGAGTTCCGCACCAGTTATGTCTTTGCCGAACGTGCCCTCGCCAAGCATCCGTACATCAAGCCTCAACATACGTTTCTCGACCTGCTGACCATCAAGTGCGACCTCGAAACGGGCGACCTGGTTCAGCGTGGCATCTGGCAGACGGAAGAAGAGGAGCGTGTACGCCTCAGCAACGCCATTGCCGCCTATTGCTACCAGTATGTGCTGAGGGTGTTGGAGGTGAGCCGCCCTGTCATTGCGAAACTGGCGGAGAGGTATCCGCTGGTGCTGGTCAGCAACTTCTACGGGAACATCGAGACGATACTTGCCGACTTCCACCTGCAATACTTCAAGCACATCGTGGAGAGTGCGGTAGTGGGCGTTCGCAAACCCGACCCGCAAATCTTCCAACTCGGCGTGGATGCCCTGCGGGAAGTCACTGGGAAGACGGCTGATGAACTGCCTGCCAGCGACATCGTCGTGGTGGGCGACAGTTTCTCGAAAGACATCGTCCCTGCCACCAAGATTGGATGTCAGACGGTGTGGGTGAAAGGCATCGGATGGGGAAATGAAGAGGTGGACGAATCGGTGCCTACACACATTATATATAATATAGCGGAACTGCCCCAAGTGTTGGGCTGTTGACCCCCGGAGGTGTCAAAAAGAGATTGGTTGAAGAGAAGGATGATTAAGAAAGAAACTTTATGAGACGCTACATATTTACACTACTCGCATTGCTCCTTTCGCAACTCGGCGTGAATGCTCAGGTGACGGGAAAAGTCATCGACAGCAAGACACGGGAGGTGCTGGACTATGTCAATGTTTACTATGACGGGAAGAATGTGGGTGAACAAACGGACGAGAACGGTCGTTTCGTCATCAAGGAAGATAGCCTCTGGAAAGAACTGACCATTTCGTCGATGGGCTATCAGACGCAGAAGGTCAAACTGAAAGAGTTTGGCACGAACAAAGACCTGACCATCAAACTGGTGCCAGATGCCAAGACCCTGACGGGTGTGACGGTGTCGGCAAAGAGGACTCGCTACAGCCGCAAGAACAACCCTGCTGTGGAGTTGATGCGAAAGGTCATTGCAAACAAAAAGAATTGCGACCTCCATGCCAAGGACTTTTTCACCTACACGAAATACGAGAAGATGACGTTCTCCCTCAACGAAGTCAGCGACAAGGTGTTTGACGAGGGAGAATACAAACGATTTGCCTTCTTGAAAGACCACGTGGAAACGTCTCCGCAGACGGGCAAACTCATCCTGCCTCTGACCGTGGATGAAACGCTGTCTGAAATCTATTACCGCAAAGACCCGAAGTCGGAAAAGCAGGTCATCAAGGGCGAAAGCAACAAGGGTGTGACGGAGTTGGTGAACACGGGCGAAATCCTCACCACAACGCTGAAGGATGTCTTCACCGACGTAGATATCTACGAGAACGAATGCCGCCTCCTGCAATATCCCTTCCGCTCCCCTATTGCCGACAACGCCATCTCGTTCTATCGGTACTATCTGCAAGACACCATCTATATCGAACAGGACAAAGTGGTCGATGTGGGCTTCCTCCCCAACAACCAGCAGGACTTCGGTTTCTCGGGACACTTGTACATCCTGCTCGACCCCGATTCCACCTTCCAAGTGCGTCGCGTCGAACTGAGCATTCCTCGCCGAAGCGATGTCAACTTTGTGGAAAACATGATGATTTCGCAGGACTTCACCCAACTTGAAGGCGGAGAACGCATCGCCTCCACCAACGACATGCTGGTGGAACTGCAATTGTCCAAGTGGCTCGGCAAGTTCCAGGTACAACGAGTCACCCGACTCACCGATGTCAGTTTTGACAACATTCCCCGCTCCCTCTTCAAGCACATCAAAGGCGACACCTTCCGCGAACCCGATGCCGCCATGCAGGATGACGCCTTCTGGAGCGACTACCGACAAGTGGAACTCTCCACCTCGGAAAGCAAGATGGACAGTTTCCTCGACCGTCTCACCCACGTCAAGGGCTTCAAGTATGTGCTCTTTGGGTTCAAGGCACTGGTCGAAAACTTTGTGGAGACGGGCGACTCTCTCCACCCTAACTATGTGGATATAGGCCCTGTCAACACGATTCTTTCTGCCAACCACTACGACGGCTTCCGACTCCGTGCATCGGCACTCACCAATGCCAACCTCTCCCCTCACCTCTTTGCCAGCGGATATGCAGCATACGGCTCCAAAACGAAGAACTTCTACTGGAGAGGACAGTTGACCTATGCCTTCAACAAGAAAGCATACCTCCCACGCGAGTTTCCACAGCACAACCTGACCGTATATTGGCTGGATGACATCATCTCGCCTTTCGACAAGTTCATCCCGACCGACAAGGACAACATGTTCACGGCATTCCATGCAAGCACCGTGGACCAGTATCACCACACTCGAGAACTGCACATCGACTATACACGAGAGTTTGAAACCGGCATCAAGTTCAACGCTCAGTTTACACGCACTCGCAACCACCCTGTCGATGCCCTCTTCTATCAGCCGCTGAATGGCTCGACGACTCCTGTCAACGACCCGACTCAATGGGTGTCAGGCATTACGACCTCCGAGTTCAAGGTGGGCGTGTCATACGAGCCCAACGTCACCTACATCAACACCAAGCAACGTCGTGTGAAAGTGAATCACGATGCACCGATTCTCTCGCTCAGTTACACGAAGGGTATCAACGGCTTCCTTGGCGGACAATACAACTACAATGTGACCGAGGCAGGCATCTACAAGCGTTTTTGGCTCGGGCAGTTCGGCAAGTTCGATGCAGACCTGAAGGTGGGTGCCCAGTGGAACAAGGTCCCCTTCCCTCTACTCATCCATCCCGCCGCCAACACCTCCTACATCATCGAGGACTACACCTTCTACCTCATTTCCAACTTGGAGTTCCTCAACGACCGCTATGCCTCACTCCTCACCGAATGGGACCTCAACGGCTGGCTCTTCAACCGCATTCCGCTGCTGAAGAAACTCAAGTGGCGTGAGTGCATCGGTGTCAACGTCCTGTGGGGACAACTCACCGACAAGAATCATCCTGCCTACATGAACTACTCCGACAGCGGACTTTTCTACTTCCCTGGGCACTTCCTTCCCGACGGAACCTACGAGCAGAACACCGTCCGCATGGACGAGCGGAAGCCATACGTCGAGTGGCGTGTCGGCATCCACAACATCTTCAAACTCATCGAGATTGACTACGTCCGCCGTCTCAACTACCAGAACGACCCCAACACCAACAAATGGGGCATCCGTCTGAAAGTTCGCATGACATTCTAAACAACAAAAAAGGAGCACTTGCGAGTGCTCCTTTTTTTGTTCGCGGAAAGTGAGGGAGTGGCTTTTTGCCTTTCCCTCCCTTTCTCTCCTTGGGTCGCGGAAAGTGAGGGATTCGAACCCCCGGACCAGTTACCCGGTCACCGCATTTCGA
>CALAVF010000200.1 GCA_937892315.1 uncultured Prevotellaceae bacterium
CACCACAAGGGCGGCGTGACGGGGAAGACTTTTGAGGCATCGTGCATGCCTTTTTGGAGGTGTCGGGCAACGCTCTTTTGAGACATCCAGTATATGGAACAAGAATGATAAAGAAGAACGAAAAATGACGATAGCGATATTGGCGTTTCAGGGCGCCTTTGCCGAGCACGAACAGATGCTTCGTCGCTTGGGCGTGGAGACTTTTCTGGTGAGGAAACCCGAAGACTGGCAACGGCACAAGGATGGGCTGGTCATTCCTGGCGGCGAAAGCACAGCCATGCTGCGTATCATGAAGGACGAAGGGCTGCTGGCACCTGTGCGGCAGGCGATTGCCGACGGTTTGCCAGTGTTCGGCACCTGTGCGGGCATGATACTGCTGGCGAAGCAAGTGGACGAGGAGGCACGCGAACGGCTTGCCACGATGGACATCACCGTACACCGTAATGCCTACGGACGGCAGTTGGGCAGTTTCTATGCCGAGGCACCGATGAGGGGGATTGGCGAGCGAGTTCCCATGACGTTCATCCGTGCCCCCTACATCACGGAGGTGGGCGAAGGCGTGGAGGTGCTTGCCGTGCTGGATGGTCACATTGTGGCGGCACGGCAGGGGAAGCAACTGGTCACGTCGTTCCATCCCGAACTGAATGAGGATGTTCGCATTCATCAATACTTTCTGGACATGGTGGGAGACGCTTTGAAGAATGAAGAATGAAGAATCTTTCGTTCGACGAAGTCAATGAAGAATTGAAAAATGTCTGAAAAAAGGAAAACTGCTAATAGCACTTGACGTTATTGGCAGTTTTTGTCTTTGCAGGTGCGAAATTTTGCTCTTTTTTCAACGATTATTTGTAAGGAAACATAAGAATGCCTAACTTTGTGACACAAAAAGGCAAAATATCATATTTTTTCAGTATTTATGTGGAGTACATTATCCATCATTGTGATTGTGGTGCTGGTCATCGCCTTGGGGGTTATGGCATATCTGTACCATAAGAAGAAAGAACAATGTGACAAGTATAAGCAGGGCATTCTGGTGCAGAAGGGGTATCTTCAGAACATGAGCCATGATATCCGCACACCGATGAATGCCATCTGCGGCTTTTCTCAGATTCTTTGCAACAGCCAGGTTCGCAACATGCTGTCGGAAGAGGAGATTTCGGAGTATGGTGTCATCATTCAGAGCAACACCGACCTGTTGAGTACGTTGGTGGATGACATCTTGGACATCTCCGACATGGAAAGTGGCAAGTATCGTCTGAATATCGGCGTGTGCAATGTGAACGATGTGTGTCGCAAGGCAATTAGCACGGTGAAGTTCCGCTGTCCTGACAAGGTGAACATGTACATGACCACCGATGCGGCTGATACCTATACGATTAAGAGCGACCCGAAGCGTGTGGAACAGGTGATTATGAATTTCTTGACCAATGCCGTGAAGCATACGGACGAGGGCGAGATTCATCTGCACGTGTCTCTCACCGAGAACCCGGGCATGGTGACGTTCTCTGTGGCAGACACGGGCGAGGGTGTGGCTCCAGACAAGGCGGAAGTCATCTTCAAGCGATTCGAGAAGTTCAACACCATCAATGGCGGTACGGGCTTGGGATTGGCGATTTGCCGAATGATTGCGACTCAGTTGGGCGGCGAGACGAAACTCGACCTCAACTATAAGAAGCAAGGAGCACGTTTTGTGTTTACGCACCCTGTGGATGCGGCACTTCGCTAAAAATAATCAATGAAAATCGGTCATGCGGTTATGCGGTCATGCGGTCATGCGGTCTTTTTGTACTGTAAAAACCGTAAAACCACAAAACCGTAAAACCTCAAAACCGTACAAAAATGGTCACTGAAGACAGGATGGTCGGAAAGGCTATCCTGTCTTTATGTTTTGGTGGATCATGCGGAGGAGGAAATACGCCAAGGCGATCAACAGCAGGTAGCCGATGTAGATGAGCGTTGTCCACGAAACCATGAGATAGACCAACATGCTGACACCGATGAGTTCTGCCAGATACGTCACTCCCTGGGCAAAATAGAAGTGATGGTACACTTCGTCGATGACGGCAATGAAGGTGATGATGACCAGCCACATCAGCACAACGAGTGTCGCCATGACGGGAGGTAGCACCAAGGGGTTGAGTGTGGGGTGGAAATAGTATTCTTGCCAAAATTCGGGCACGAAGTTCTGCACGGAGGCATAGAGCGATGCCATCAGTGCGACCAGCAAGAGAAACAGGGGCGGATAGATGCTGGGCATCTCCTCAAACCGCAGTATCAACGGCATTGCCAACTTCTTTTTCCTGCCAAAGAAGATGGCTATGACACCTAATGCCACAAGTGCCGACATCCAGATGGCACGACTGCTCGACAGGGCATACAGCATCTCCGAAATGGGGTCGTCGGGAGTCGTCCCCTTCAGCAGTTCCTGCTCAGGAATCCACCCCATGGTGAACTGGTTGCTTGCCACTTTCACCCAGATGGAGTCGATGGAATCGCCTGGCAATGCCTTGATTTCTGCCACGGCGATGATGTCATCGGCATAGACGTGGCAAGTGTCGGTGATGAGGTCGCCCTCGCGAGGGATGAGGGTGAGGGAATCTGCTTTGACGAGGAAGTTGAAGTTCTCGGAATAATGGTGGGTGAGTCGGAACATGAGGGAATCCACCTGCTTGGGGGATAGGCTCAGCAGCGTCGTGTCAACGGTCGTGGTGGTATCGACAATGGTCACGATGGTGGGCACCGAATCGCTGTCTTTCGGTGTCGTATCTCCTGCTCCCGTTGTGGCACCTCCCACACAGGAGATGATGAGCAGAGAAATGAGGATGTAGAATAGTTTTTTCATGCGAGATAGAGTTTCATGAGGCAGTTCTTGCAGTCGAAGTCGAGACGGAAGGTAGTGCCGTTTGCCATCTTCAAGGCAAGGATCTGGTTTCTCTCTTTGGTTGTGCTTTCTTTTAGACAGATGCCCAGTTGGCGGCGGATGCAATGGTGGCAAATCATCACAGGAGTCGAACGGTCGTGAGTCTCTTCGTAGGGCTTCTCCACCTCCACTTCGACAGGTGTGTGCATCTGCTCTTCCTGCGGATAGAAACGGAGCCGTTCGGCGGTGAGTTGCTCTGTGAGGGTGCGTCGCCACTGGCTCAGCAGAGAGGATGGGATGAAGTAGTTCTTTTTCAGCAAGATGCGGATGTCACGTGCCTCGAAGATGGTCTCGCCCAATTTGCTCAGTTGGCGGCGTATGTTGTCCGACTGGTGGGTATGTGCCAGTTCGAAGTGGTTGTCGAAGTGAAGATGGGCAGCGATGCCGTCTTCGTCCGTCATGCTGATGCGGTCGTCCTGCACTTCGATGTCCACCGCCACCTTCCTTTCTGCCGACGGTTTGCTGAGCATTTTGTCCCATTCGATGTCTTGGTTCCGATAGTAGTGAATGCCTTTCACGGGGTGGAAAGCCGAAGCGTTGTTCACCCGAAAACCCACCAGTTGCCCCTTGTCGATGCAGCAAAGTCCGTCGCCATTGTGCAGCACCGTGTGGCGAGTGAGCGGCTCGCCCATTGATTTCGGCGTGTCGAAGTTGGCTTCGGGTTTGTTCACATCCTTCACAAAGCCACGGTTGAAACTTTTCAGCACGTCAGGTTCAAACTTCAGGTTTACATGCCCAGAGGAAGCACGGCAAAACACGTCGGGATGCTTGGCAATCACGGCATCCAGTGCTTTCGAGTATGCCGCCGTCACATTCTTCACGTAATCAGCCTCTTTCAACCGTCCCTCGATTTTCAGCGATGAGGCTCCCGCCATGAGCAGTTTTTCGAGGTTTTCTATTTGGCAATTGTCTTTCAGCGAGAGCAGATGCTTGTCCTTCAAGACCGTTTTACCGTTGGCAAGCAAGTCGAACTTCATGCGGCACACTTGGGCACATTCGCCTCGATTTGCCGAACGTCCAAAGAGTGCCTCGCTGGCGTTGCAGCGTCCGCTCAGGGATACGCACAATGCTCCATGCACAAAGACTTCGAGTTTTGTGTCGGGACATTAGATCGGAAGAGCGTCGTGTAGGGAAAG
>CALAVF010000201.1 GCA_937892315.1 uncultured Prevotellaceae bacterium
AGACCGCCGAGGTGGTGTGACTCAGACCACTTTTAACGCATCGAGGACAGGGTTTTTGCCCTGTCCTCTTTTTATGCTCTTGCGTCTTTAAGTGATGGCGTTAAACCCAATTCGGGGATGAACCAAAAACAAAGGGGCTACACCTGGTGACGGTATAGCCCCTTTGAGGTTATTTGATAGAGTCTGTCTAATTCATCTTTTGGATGAGTGTCATGCCTCGGCGGATGGCCTCTTCGTTCATGGGGATGAGTTTGTGGTGGCGTTCGGGCAGGGCTTTGTGGAGTCCCTTGACCACGTCTTCCACGGTGGCGATGGGTCGCACCTTGAGGAAGCCCCCGAGGACGAGCATGTTGAACACCTTGGAGTTGCCGGTGCGGGCTGCTTCTTCCATGGCGTCGATGCGATAGACGTTGATGTCGTCACGCTTGGGGGGCTGAATGATGGAGTGGCCATCGTAGATGATGGTGCCGCCGGGTTTCACTTGGGGCTCGAACTTTTCGAGCGATGGCTGGTTGAGGACGATGGCGGTGTCGTACATGCTGACGATGGGGGAACTGACGGGTTGGTCGCTGACGATGACGGTGACGTTGGCGGTGCCGCCTCGCTGTTCGGGACCGTAGGCAGGCATCCAACTGACTTCTTTGTCTTCCATGATGCCTGCGTAGGCAAGGATTTTGCCCATCGAGAGGACGCCTTGTCCTCCAAAGCCTGATATGATGATTTCTTCTGTCATAGTTTTGTGATATTTATAGAAGTTATAGAAGTTAAAGAAGTTATCGCTTCGCTCGAAGTTAGAGACAAATGTTTTGTTTAGTGTAGCCAACATTTATTCATCTGTAATGCCTTTATTGTTAATGATTGCTTGGCAATATGCATTGAGAACTGTACTGGTTGACTCTATTTTTGTCCATAAGGTATTTGCAATATCTTGATTGTAATATCCGAGGTCACGAGATAAGATTATGTAATAGCGACACTCTTCAAGTGAGCCTTGGGCAATGTTGAAGAATCGCAATTTGTCTGCCTTGGACAATTTTTTATACCCCTCCGCAATGTTGGCAGCGATTGAAATTGCTGCCCTTTGGAATTGTGATACAAGTGCAAATCTTTCATCTTCAGGGAAGTTTGCTTTTGTTTGGTAAAAGGACAAAACGAAATCATGTGCTTTTTGCCATGCTTTTACGTCCGTGAAAATTTTGCTGTTATTCATAGGCGTAGTATCGTCTTTAACTTCGAGCGAAGCGATAACTTCTTTAACTTCTCTAACTTCTTTATTATTCAACTGTATTTTTCAAGTCTCCCAGGGGGTAATAGGGGAACATGTTATCGACCATCCACTGGTTGGCTTGTTCGGGTGTCATCTTCCAGCCAGAGGCACAGGTGGAGACAATCTCGACGAGGGAGGTACCTCGGTGGTTGAGGGAGTTCTCGAATGCCTGACGGATGGCTCGTTTTGCCTTGCGGATGTTGGCAACGGTGTTGACTGCCTGACGGGTGACGTAGCAGGTGCCTTCGAGGTTGACGGCAAGGTCGGTGATGTGGAGAGGGTATCCGTGGAGGTCTGCCTGACGACCGTAGGGGCAGGTGGCGGTCTTCATGCCCATGAGGGTGGTAGGCGCCATCTGTCCTCCTGTCATGCCGTAGATGGCGTTGTTGATGAAGATCATGGCGATGTTCTCGCCGCGATTGAGGGCATGGATGGTCTCGCCTGTGCCGATGCACGCCATGTCGCCGTCGCCCTGATAGGTGAAGACAAGTTTGTTGGGCCAGAGGCGTTTGATGGCAGAGGCACAGGCAGGTGCACGTCCGTGGCTGGCTTCAATCCAATCGACATCGATGTAGCGGTAGGCGAACACGGCACAGCCGACGGGGCAGATGGCGATGGTGTCTTCCTCCATGCCCATCTCTTCGATGATTTCGGCAACGAGTTTGTGGACCACGCCGTGGCTGCAACCGGGGCAGTAGTGCATCGGCGTGTCGTTCATCAAGGTCGGCTTGCCATATACTTTGTTTTCGGGTATAATCAGTTCTTCTTTTGTCAACATTTTATTTTTATTTTTAGGAGTTAAAGAAGTTATAGAAGTTATCGCTTCGCTCGAAGTTAGAGACGGATGTTCTGCTGATGGCAAAGTATCGTCTTTAACTCCTCTAACTTCTTTAACTTTTCTAACTTCAAAGAATTTCACTTCATCCAATAGCCTTTCGGCCAGTTACTACTCATTCTGTCGCGTGCCATGCGTTTGAAGTCTTCCACCACGTCGGTGGGGGAGGACACCATGCCGCCTGAACGTCCTGAGTGGAACACGGTGGCTTGTCCTTCGGTGGCGAGGCGAACGTCGTTGATCATCTGACCCTCACATTGTTCGACGCAGAGGATGGACTTGATTCGCTCGGACAGTTGGCTAATCGCCTTGTTGGGGAATGGCCAGAGGGTCTTGGGGCGAAGCATTCCTATCTTCACGCCTGCATCGCGGAGCATATCGACGGCTTTCATGCTGATGCGTGACGAGATGCCGTATGCCACGATGAGGAACTCTGTGTCGTCATCCACCTTGTAGAGTTCGTAATCCACCTCTTCAGCCTCGACTCTGCGGTATTTCTCAGCCATCTTGTGGTTGCGTTCCTCCATGGCGGCAGGGTCGAACTCGAGGGTGGACATGAAGTTGTACTTTCTGTTTTTCAGCCCGATGCCATTGGTTGCCCAAGGGCATTGCTCGGCGATTTCTGCGTCGGTGCGGCGTGGACGGTAGGGAGGCAGTTCCACCTTCTCCATCATTTGCCCAATCATGCCGTCGGACAGGATGATGACGGGCATTCGCCACTTAAAGGTCAACTCGGCAGCCTTGCCCATGCAGTCGCACATCTCCTGCACGCTGTTGGGGGCGAGGACGATGGTGTTGTAGTCGCCATTGCCACCGCCATAGACGGCTTGATAGTAATCTGCCTGACCAGGCTGAATGGTGCCGAGACCAGGACCTCCACGTCCCACGCTGACAATCACGCCTGGCAGTTCGTTGCCTGCCATGTAACTCAGTCCTTCCTGCATCAGCGCGATGCCGGGGGAAGAACTGGACGTGAAGGCGAGTTTGCCTGTGCAGCCTGCTCCGTACAGCATATTGATAGATGCCAACTCGCTCTCAGCCTGCAAGACCACCATGCCGGTTGTCTCCCAAGGCTTGTCGGCTGCCAGCGTTTCCAACACTTCACTCTGTGGGGTGATGGGGTAGCCGAAGAAACCGTCATACCCATAGCGGATAGCGGCTTTGGCAATCACCTCGTTGCCTTTCAGCAATATAATGTCTTTGTTGTTATTGTCCATCGCTTACTCCTCCTTTTTTCTATAAACCGTGATGCAACCGTCGGGGCACACAATGGCGCAACTGGTACAGCCGTTGCACTTCTCCCAATCCGTCTGTTCGGCATAGTTGTAGCCTTTGTGGTTGACGGTGGTGTTCAACGTGACAAGATGTAATGGACATGCTATCGCACAGAGGTTGCAGCCTTTGCAACGCTCGATGTCAACGACGATAGTGCCTCTCATTTTTGCCATAAAGACCCCCTCCCCGCTCCCCCTGCCAGAGGGGGAGAGTAGAATGTTAGTGGGGAGGATTCTACTAATTTATTTTATTCTTAATTTATTTCTTGTAACCTCTCCCCCCTCAACAG
>CALAVF010000202.1 GCA_937892315.1 uncultured Prevotellaceae bacterium
GTTAATGACTATGGATATTGTATGGAAACATATGATGATGATCCATCTATATTGGATGGAGAGTTTTCAACAACATATTCAACATATCCACTATCTATAAGAGGAGACCTCGGTGGAACTAACCTTTATGGTGGAAGATACAAGATTGGTACAAGATTGTTATCTGTTGAAGAAGATACACCATATAACTACGAGATTGGTTTCCATAGATCAAAAGCAGACTTGAATGGTACAAAGATGACTGTCATTGCGCTATTTGGAGATGGCACGAAGAAGAATTTAGGTGTAACAGATATAGACAATGAAGGAAATCTTATCGTTACTCCAGATGTTGGAAGCCCTACCTTTACAGCTTATAGAGATGCGAATGATAACATTATTTGCTCAGGAATAGTTAATACACCAATGGGTGTAGAAACGATGAGAATCTATGCACAGTTCTCTTGGGAAGGTGCAAATGAGAAATTCTCAGTAATGAATTATGAGATTACACACTCAGGCACCTTCTCGTTGAAGTCATACTGGTCAATCACCTCCAGCGAGTGCTTGGCGGCAGCGTCAGCATAGACCACCGCCTCAATCAGCGAGTTACTCGCCAGTCGGTTGCCGCCATGCAGCCCCGTACACGAGCATTCGCCCACCGCATACAGCCGCTTGATGCTCGACTGCCCATCCAAATCCACCTTGATGCCGCCACACATGTAGTGAGCCGACGGAGCCACAGGGATGTAGTCCTTCGTGATGTCAATGCCGATGCTGAGACACTTCGCATAGATGTTCGGGAAGTGGTGCTTCGTTTCCTCCGCGTCCTTATGCGTCACGTCCAGACACACATGATCCAGGGCGTGAATCTTCATCTCGTTGTCGATGGCACGAGCCACGATGTCACGCGGAGCGAGACTCAGCCGCTCGTCATATTTCTGCATGAACTCCTCGCCATTGGGCAGACGCAGGATGCCGCCGTAGCCACGCATCGCCTCCGTGATGAGGTAGGCAGGATGCGTCTCGGCAGGGTTGAACAGCACCGTCGGGTGAAACTGCACAAACTCCATGTCCTTCACCCTTCCCTTCGCACGATACACCATCGCGATGCCGTCGCCCGTGGCGATGTTCGGGTTCGATGTCGTCGCATAGATGGCACCCGTGCCACCCGTCGCCATCAGCGTCACCTTCGACAGATACGTGTCCACCTTGCCCGTCACGGGGTTCAGCACGTAAGCCCCGAAGCACTCAATGTCGGGCGTGCGACGCGTCACACGAATGCCCAAGTGGTGCTGCGTGATGATTTCCACCGCAAAATGATGCTCCAGCACCTCAATGTCAGGATGGTTGCGAACCGCCTCCATCAGTCCACGCTGAATCTCCGCACCCGTGTCGTCGGCATGATGCAGGATGCGGAACTCCGAGTGCCCGCCCTCACGGTGCAGGTCAAACGAGCCGTCCTCCTTCTTGTCGAAGTTCACGCCCCATCGCAGCAAGTCCTCGATGCCGCGAGGACCACCCGTCACCACCTGCTTCACCGCCTCCGGGTCACTAATCCAGTCGCCCGCAATCATCGTGTCCTCAATATGCTTGTCGAAGTTATCCACCAGCAGATTCGTCACCGAGGCGATGCCACCCTGAGCCTTCGCCGTGTTCGCCTCCTCCAGCGTAGTCTTGCAGATGATGGCAATCTTGCCCCGTTTTGCTTCCGCCACCTTCAGGGCATAACTCATACCGGCTACACCTGAGCCAATGATGAGAAAATCGTATTTCTTAGTCATGGTTAGTTTATTTTTGACATGCAAAGGTAGTATTTTTTTCATTGATAAATCATCATTTGCCATTGATAATTCGCTATCCACGGTGCTTTTTTGCCGAAAAACATTCCGAATGGGCAATTATCTATTATAAATGATGAATGATCCATCGAAAATTGCTACCTTTGCCTCATGGCAGCCAAAAACAACAGGACACTTCACGTATCGGATGCGGAGCGAGAGACGCTTTTGCAGATGGTGGACGGAAAGTCCATCATTCATGCCGACACGCTCAAGGCACTTGGCAGCCTTCACGACGGGTTTGCCCACCTCATCATCGTTGACCCACCTTATAATTTGCAGCGAGACTTCGGCGGCAACAAGTTCAAAGCCATTTCCCCCGAAGCCTACGAGGCGTATCTGCGTAGTTGGTTTCATCCTTTGTGCGACAAGTTGGCTCCCAATGGCACCCTTTATATGTGCGGCGACTGGCGATGCTCGTCGTCCATGCAGCGAGTCATCCAGGAGCGGCTCACCATCCTCAACCGCATTACGTGGCAACGGGAGAAAGGACGTGGGGCTGCCCGCAACTGGAAAAACTCGATGGAGGACATTTGGTTTGCTGTCAAGAATCCCAAGGATTATTATTTCAACGTTGAGGCAGTGAAGCAACGTCGCCGTGTTCTTGCCCCCTATCGGCAGGACGGCCAGCCCAAAGACTGGGAAGAGACTCCCCGCGGGCGTTTCCGCACCACCTTCCCCAGCAACTTTTGGGACGACATCTCCGTGCCCTTCTGGTCGATGCCCGAAAACACCGACCATCCCACCCAGAAGCCCGAAAAACTCCTTGCCAAACTCATTCTTGCTTCTTCCCGCGAGGGCGACATGGTCTTCGACCCCTTCCTTGGCAGCGGCACCACCGCCGTCGTTGCCAAAAAGTTACATCGCCGCTATTGTGGCATCGAACACCATCTCGACTATTGCCTCCTCGCCGCCAAACGCCTCCTCCTTGCCGATGCCGACACCACCATCCAGGGCTACACCGACGGCATGTTTTGGGAACGTCATAGTGGGAAATGAGCCTCATTGTAGAAAGAGGGTGTGTCAAAAAAGCGTACACTCACAACCTCTGAATCGACCACGACGTGGTCGATTTGCCGACCACGACGTCATCGGTTCGCCGACCACGACGTGGTCGATTTTGAGGTGCCGAGGCAATGGCTATTTGACACACCCGCGTTATTATGCATCTTCTTATTCTGAACCCATCTTCTTATCTTGCAATGCCCATAAGAAAAATATGCTTCTTTTCGCACCATTCCCCCCATTTTGTGAATATTTCTCCCAGAACAGAAGAA
>CALAVF010000203.1 GCA_937892315.1 uncultured Prevotellaceae bacterium
ACTCGAACATGCGACCTCCAGGTTATGAGCCTGGCGAGCTACCAACTGCTCCACCCCGCGATATGATTTCTGCAATCAGATAGAACCGCTGTCGGTTTTTTCAATTGCGAGTGCAAAGGTAGTGCTTTTTCGGAAGATAGCCAAACTTTTTGTAGATTTTTTATGAAAAAATTGTGGGTGTGGGGATTTTTTCTTTACTTTGTGGCGAAATTCACCTAAATCTGTGCCTGTTCTGATGAATGCTTCCCTGAAACGTGTCTTTTTAATGTTCCTCTGTATCATGGCTGTTTCGGCGTGGTGTCGAGGTCAAGAATTGCGTTCGTCGCAGAATCCTGCCTATCCTGTCCATTGGGGGGTAGGGAATGGCTTGCACTCTTCCACAGAACCAACAACGTGGATTGGAGGGCAGAGTATGACGCAACAGCATGACCAGCATAGCGAAGGGCAAGCATTGAAAGAGCCGGTGATTCCATACGAGAATCTGGAGGCAAAGAAGAAGGCGGAAGCGGCAGCGGAGGCAAGAGATGTGTCGGAGTCTTTGCCAATGGGCACTTTCTACGAAGCAGGCATTGCTTCCTATTATTCAGCACGGACACATGGCAAGATGATGGCTTCGGGCGAGCGGTACGACCGTGAAGGCTTGTTCTGTGCCCACAAGACCCTGCCTTTTGGCACGAAGATTCGTGTGGTGAACAAGAAGAATGGCAAGGATGTTGTTGTGGTGGTGAAAGACCGTGGACCTTTTGGCAAGGGGCGTGTGGTGGACCTCAGCAACAAGGCTGCTGCAGAAATCGGGATGCTCAGTGCCGGTATTGTTCCATGCGAGTTGTGGATTGTGGAATAGTTGAATGATGGTCAACTACTTCAATTCTTCCAAATGCATGGAGGCTTCTGTCCATTCGTCCTCAGCCTCAGCAAGTTGGTTTTTCAGTTCCCCGTATTTTGTGAAAAGAGCCGTGTCGCTTGCTCCATCGGGGGTGGCAAGTTGGGTCTCGATGGCAGCAATTTGTTCTTCCAGGTTCGTCACTTTCTGCTCTGCTGCTTCCACCGCTTTCTCCGCTTTCTTGATGAGTTTGTTGTGCTCTTTCAGTTCTGCATAGGAGAGGAGGGCTTGCGTCTTGTTTGCCAAGTCTTTGGGGGCGGAAGTCAGGACATTGGATGATGCTTGCTGAGTTGCCGCAGCCGATGGACTTCCGTTGCTGTTCATGCTTCTGCCCAATTGATTCAGGCTCTCAATCTGCTTCTTCTGCAAGAAGTCGTAGATGCCGCCAAGGTGTTCACGCACTTTCCCTCCGCCAAATTCATACACTTTGTTGACCAGCCCATCGAGGAAGTCGCGGTCGTGAGAAACGATGATGGCTGTGCCGTCGAAGTCTCGGATGGCTTGTTTCAGCACATCTTTCGACTGCATGTCCAAGTGGTTGGTCGGCTCATCGAGAATGAGCAGGTTGACCGGCTCCAGCAACAGGCGTATCATGGCAAGTCGGCTTCGTTCACCACCCGATAGCACCTTCACGTACTTGTCCGATGCCTCGCCACCAAACATGAACGCACCCAATATGTCACGAATCTTCAAACGAATGTCCCCCTTTGCCACACGGTCAATCGTGTCAAACACCGTGATGTCACCGTCCAGCAACTGTGCCTGATTCTGAGCATAATAACCAATCTGCACGTTGTGCCCAATCTTCAGATTCCCATCAAACGGAATCTCCCCCATAATGCACTTGACCAACGTCGATTTTCCCTCGCCATTATTGCCCACAAACGCCACCTTCTCCCCACGCTTGATGGTGAGGGTCACGTCCGAGAACACTTGATGCTGCCCATAACTTTTTGCCACCTCATCACAGATGATGGGGTAGTCGCCACTGCGGAGGCAAGGAGGAAACTTGAGGTGCAGCGACGATGTGTCCACCTCGTCAATCTCGATCGGCACGATTTTCTCCAGCATCTTGATGCGTGACTGCACCTGATTGCTCTTGGTCGGTTTGTATCGGAAGGTCTCAATGAACTGCTTGATGTCCGCAATCTCTTTCTGCTGATTCTCGTAGGCACGAATCTGCTGTTCCCGTCGTTCGTCACGCAGTTTCACGTATTCGTCATACTTCACCTTGTAGTCGTTGATGCGGTGACAGGTGATCTCGATGGTTCGGTGGCTCACCAGAATCCCGGCATTGGCACGTTGGGCAAGGAACTGCTCCAGCCACTGAATGGAACCGATGTCCAAGTGGTTGGTCGGCTCGTCGAGCAGCAGCAAGTCGGGTTTCTGCAACAGCAGTTTTGCCAACTCGATTCTCATTCGCCATCCGCCAGAGAACTCCGACGTGGGGCGGTCAAAGTCTGTCTGCTGAAATCCCAGACCTTGCAGTGTCCGCTCCAGTTCGGCTTGATAGTTCGTCCCGCCCATCATCGTGAAGCGGTCGTTCTCATGGGTGAACTTCTCGATGAGTGCCATGTACGCCTCGCTTTCGTAGTCCGTCCGTCGGGCAATCTCGTCGTTCATTTGGTTCAGCCGCTCCTGCATCTCGCTGATGTGGGCAAACGCCGTTTCTGCCTCCTCACGCACCGTTCGGTTGTCAGTCAGCACCATCACCTGTGGCAAGTAGCCGATGGTGATGTCTTTCTGTCGGGACACCGTTCCTTGTGTCGGTTCCTGCATCCCCGCAATGATTTTCAGCATGGTGCTCTTGCCCGCACCGTTCTTGCCCACCAGGGCGATGCGGTCTTTCGGATTCACCACGAAACTGGCATCTACAAAGAGGGGTGTGGCTGAGAACTCCACCCCCAGTTTATCAATCGAAATCATGTATCTTTTGTCCTTTATTTTTCGTAAACCATCCGAACTGTATGGCTTGGGCGGGGCATCGATGATAGCACCGCAGGCAACCCGTGCAGTTCTCGTGCTTCCACACCACGCGTCCGTCTTTGTCCGTCGTGATATTGTCCAGCGGACATCCTCTCACACAGCGTTTGCACTGGAAGCAGTTTTTGGTGGTGTGGAAATATTTGTCCGTCACCAAGAAGCGGTTGAAGAGTGGACGCAGCACGTATGTCTTCAGCCATGCCGCACCGCCTCTGCACACCTCGGTCGTGTGTTTCCGTTCGTTGATGTCTTTCGCTATCTGTGGCAGTCGCTCCAATGTCTCTCTCACCTTCCTTTCTGCCACCTCGTCCTTGTCCACATCAAAGCCCGGCAGACACACGTAGGTGTTGGGCATGTGAACCGAGAAGACTGCATCGAGCCGCCCGTTCAGCCGCTTTTTCAGCACCGTGTCGGCATACCCGATGTCGTCGCCACACGTCATCACCGCATAGACATACTCCGCAGCCTCGATCTCTTGCAGATGCTCGCCGATGTATTCTTCCACCACCTTCGGAATGCCCCATGCATACACGGGAAAGACCAGCCCGAACACCTTTTTCGAGTCCTCTGCATTGGAATGTTCTTGGGAGCGTTGCCCCAAGAGTAGTCCTTCCAATTTGTCTGCCACCCAACGGCTGTTGCCTGTTCCAGAAAAGCAATATACCATGTTTTTACTGAAGTTTCGGGAGTTTGACTCCCTTTGAAGTTAAAGAAGTTATCGAAGTTATCGCTTCGCTCGAAGTTAGAGACGAATGTGATGCTGATGGCAAGGTATCGTCTTTAACTTCTCTAACTTCTTTAACTTCGAGCGAAGCGATAACTTCCGGGATTTGAGGTTTTAATCGTTGAATCTGAACACTCTGATGCCCGTATGCTTCGGCTGTTTCATCTCGTACTCATAGAACGTCTCTTTGCTCATCAGCACCTTCTTGTACAGGCTCGAAGCGTGAAGCAAGTGCAGTTTGCCGCCTTGCCAGAAGGCGATGCCGATGTGGCGGGTGTCGAGTCCGTCGCTGTCGGTGAGCATTGCCACGATGTCGCCATCCTTCACCATGCTCAAGGGAGTTCCTGCATTCCACGACAGATCTTTCTTGAGGATGTAGCGAAATTGTTTTCCCTCGGTGGCTTGTTCATATTTCTTGATGATGGGCACGAAGTCAGGATGGTTTTTCAGTTGCTTGTAGGATGAGGGATGGGCAGTCATGTAGTTGATGTGGACGGTTTGCACTCCGAAGAAGGGGGCATCCTCTATGCTGATGTCCTTCACGATGCCCAGTTGCTCGTTGTCCTCAGCCCACCATGTGAAGTAATGCAGACGCGAGGTGTAGTCACCCATCTTTCCGCCACGGAATCTCACCTTCTCCAAGTTTCGGCAATAGTCGGCAAACGTCCTTTTGTCCTGCTGGTCACACATCGACAGTGCCACCACCGTTTCCACAAACGTGGTGCAATCCAGTTCGTGCAGGTTCACGATGAGGTGTTCCGTGTCGCCCAGTTCCAGCGTGTGTGCCACATACGGCAGTCCCAGAAACTTCTTGCCGAAGTAGAAAACGCGGTTCTCCGTTCCTCTCCCTATTTTGGCATCGTTGAGCAATTTCACCACCAAGGTGCTGTCCTCCTTCGTGTATTCTATCTTTCTTTTCTGTGCCCAGCATGGCATCATGCTCATCAGACACAAGATTGCGACGATTTTTAGTCTGTTCATACGTTCTTTGTTACGAATTTGACTGCAAAGGTAGCAATAAAAATGAAGAATGAAGAACGAAGAATGAAGAATTTTGTGAAGAATGGCAGGTGAAGAGTAAAGATTTAGCGACTCGAATGATGATTCTTCATTCTTCGTTCTTCATTCTTCGTTTTTATTCACTACCTTTGCCCCACAAAAACTTCATCAACCAACAGAACAATGAAACGAAATCTCGAAACCATCTGCATTCATGGCGGATGGAAACCCACCAAGGGCGAACCTCAGCAGTTGCCCATCTATCAGAGCACAACCTTCAAGTATGACACCAGCGACCAGATGGCACGCCTCTTCGACTTGAAAGACGAAGGCTACTTCTACACTCGCCTTGCCAACCCCACCAACGATGCCGTGGCAAAGAAGATTGCCGCCCTTGAAGGTGGAGTCGGCTGTGTGCTCACCTCCAGCGGACAAGCCGCCAACTTCTATGCCATCTTCAACATCTGCGAGGCTGGCGACCATTTCATCACATCCAACACCATCTATGGCGGTACGTTCAACCTCTTCGGTGTCACCATGAAGAAACTCGGCATCGAATGCACATTCATCGACCCCGAGTGGGACGATGCCCGCATCGAAGCCGCTTTCCGTCCCAACACCAAATGTTTCTTTGGCGAAACCATCAGCAACCCTGGCGGCAACGTGTTCGACATCGAGCGATTTGCCAAGATGGCACACTGCCACGGCGTTCCTCTGATTGTCGATAACACCTTCGCCACTCCTATCAACTGCCGTCCTTTTGAGTGGGGATGCGACATCGTCACCCATTCCACCACCAAGTACATGGATGGACATGCCACACAAGTTGGTGGAGCCGTGGTCGATAGCGGCAATTTCGATTGGGAAGCATACGGTGACAAGTATCACGGATTGACCACCCCCGATGAGTCCTATCATGGCCTCACCTACACGAAGGCGTTTGGCAAGATGGCATACTGCACTAAACTCGTCTCTCAACTCATGCGAGACCTTGGCAGCATCCCTGCTCCTCAGAATTCCTTCCTGCTCAACCTCGGGCTCGAAACCCTCCATCTGCGTATGCGTCAGCACTGCGAGAATGCACAGAAGGTGGCCGAGTGGCTGGAGAAACATCCCCAGGTGGGATGGGTCAACTACTGCGGCCTCCCCTCCAACAAGTATTATGCCCTCGCTCAGAAGTATATGCCCAAAGGTTCGTGCGGAGTCATCGCTTTCGGCCTCAAAGGCACACGCGACGATGCCATCCGCTTCATGGACAGCCTCGACTTCATCAGCATCGTCACTCACGTGGCTGACGCCCGCACCTGTGTGCTCCATCCTGCCAGCCATACTCATCGCCAGATGTCCGACGAGCAACTCCGCGAAGCAGGCGTAGCCCCCGACCTCGTCCGCCTCTCCGTCGGCATCGAAAATGCCGAAGACATCATTGCCGACTTGGAGCAAGCTATGCACAAAACCTTCCCTGGGGCTTAAACCGTTACACACATCATGAATTATAATTAAAAGCGAGTGTGCCCCTAAAGGTGCCTTCGACATCTCAAAAGTGGTCTGATTCACACCGCCCAAGTGGTCTGAGTCACACCACTTTTGACGTATTGAGGGAACCTTTTTGAACATCTTTTATGTCCAACCTGAGTTTTGGTATCATTCACATGGATTACCTCTGTAGCCAGAACATAACAGATGATGCTAAGATGAAAAACGGATATGATTATGTCCACTTCACCACGCGAATGCTTATTTCATAAAGTAAATACAATGGCAGGGTGACCAATATAAGTGTCATCAAATCGGGGGGTGTGATGATGGCTGCCACCAACATGATGACAATGAGGGCATGTTTCCGATATCGGGCAAGCATCTCTGAGGTAATAATGCCCATTTTGCCGAGGAAGAAAGCAATGACTGGCAACTGGAAGACCACACCCATGATGAGGGTGAGAGATGTGAAAGTCGTGATATATGAGTCCAATGTAATCGTGCTATGTACCTTCTCCGCCACGCTGTAGGTTCCCAAGAATCGGAAAGAAATCGGGAACAGGACAAAGTAACTCATCAGCACACCGACGATGAACAGCACATAGACGGTACACACCACTTGCACCGAGTACCGACGCTCGTTCTCATACAACGCAGGAGACACAAAACGGAATAACTCATAAAGAATGTAAGGCGACGCTCCCAACAGCCCCAGATAGATTGCGGTCGTCACATGTGTCATGAATTGGCTCGACAAGTCCGTGGCAATCAACTCAATGTGATATTCGTCAAAGTGAAAGTCTATTCCCGCCGTATGCATCGCTTGTTCCAGAAGGCGATAGGTGATGAAGTCCCATTCGCTTGGAGCCAGCAGCAGACGAAACGTCTCGTCTTTGAAGCAGAACACCACTACGGCAATCGTCCCTGCCACTCCGATAATACGAAACAACATACGGCGGAGCACTTCCAAGTGTCCGCCAAAGGTCAACAAATCACCATTATTTTCTTCTCCCACGAATGTTCAAGAATGATTTTCGTTAGAAGTGTCTTCTGTGGGTGTCTCTTCTTCGTGCTCTTCTACCACAGGCTCCTTCATCCCTTTCTTGAAACTCTGCACGCCCTGTCCCA
>CALAVF010000204.1 GCA_937892315.1 uncultured Prevotellaceae bacterium
ACCCACGCCGACGGCTCGGTAGCGGGCGACACGGTTGCTACACAGCAGATGGTGGCAGGAACAGACGGTGTGGTGCAGTTCCGCAATGTGCCGCTGGACAGCCTCTTGGCGGTAGTGGGCACACACTATCAGAAGACGGTGGTGTTTGTGGATGAAGAGCCACGGACGTTGCGTTTCAGCATCGAATGGAACGAACCCGAACCGCTGGCAGACTTCTTGGCAACCGTGAACGAGTTTGACGGTTTGCGACTGACGGACGAGCGAGACACCATCTTTGTGGAATCGGTAGCATCAGAAGAAGAGGAGGACGAGCCATGAGACGAGGAATGACACTTCTTTTCTGCCTGATGGCAATGGTGCTGACGATGAATGCCCAGTCGGTCAGCCAAAACTTCCACAACACATCGTTGGCAGAGGTGTTGGAACGCCTCAACAACGCACAGAGCGACTACCGAATCACCTTCATCCACAACGAATTGGAACACTTGCAAGTGAACTGCAACATCAAGAGCATGAACACGAAAGAGGCGGTGGAGAAGGTGTGTGCAGGGCAACCCGTGAAGGTGAAAGTGAAGGGAAAGGACATCTTTGTGCAGTACAAACCCAAGAGCACGACCAAGACCTTCAACCTGCTCGGCAAGGTATATGACAGCCGCACCCACAACGAACTGCCCGGGGCGATGGTCTATTTGCTCTCCAAAGACAGCACCGTGCTCGATTCGTGCCATGCCAAGAGTTTCTGGATGGATGACAACAAGAGCGGCTACACGGCAGACTTCCACTTCACGGTGCCACAGACGCAGGAGACCTACCTGCTCTCCGCCACCTTCCCCAACTACGAACAGGGCTACATGACCTACACCATCAGCAACCTGCACCGCCGCGAGTTCTCCCGCCATCTTCCGCCCCTCTATCTGATAGAGTTAGGTCGGATGCTGAAGGAGGTGACCGTGACGGCATCGAAAGTGAAGTTCTACCATCGGGGCGACACGGTGGTGTACGATGCCTGTGCCTTCCAGTTGGCGGAGGGGAGCATACTCGATGCCCTCGTCAAGCAGTTGCCGGGCGTGGAACTGAAAGACGACGGACGCATCTACCACGACGGCAAGTTTGTGGAGAGCCTGCTGCTGAACGGCAAGGAGTTCTTCC
>CALAVF010000205.1 GCA_937892315.1 uncultured Prevotellaceae bacterium
CACGATAGCCGCAACCTCTCTTAAAGCTAAACTTAGATTTTATAAAATTTAAGTTGAATTTTATAAAATCTAAGTTTAGTTTTAAGAGAGGTTGCGGCTATCGTGGGTCGGGGATGCCTCGAAAAGACCCTCGGAGAAGACCGATTGGGAAACAAAGAGCACAGACATACCGATGACTTTTTTCTTTACAGTCGGCTCTTTTCCGCATTTCCTGCACCGGTGCCCCGATACTTGGAGCGAGTGGTGTTGAAGTAGTAGGTGATGCCCAACTGGAGGTAGCGGCTCTGCTGGTACTCGGTCAGATAACGAGTGTAGCGACCGTTGTAAACATTGATGTTGTAGTTGCCACCTTTGAAGATGTCGCTGAAACGGAATCGCACCAACAACGATTTGTGCAAGAAGTATTTGTCAACATTGAGGTCTAACTCTTGCTGAGGCTTGCGTTCGACAAACTGGTAAAAAGCCGAGGTGTTCCATGAGTAGTTGAGACGAATCATCCAGTCGTGCCTCAATCGGAACAGGTTGTTGAAGGCTCCCTCCAGCATCAGGCGTTCCAGATTCTCCGTCACCCCATACGGTTTGGCATTGAAGAACTGCCGATAGCACTCCAGTTTCAGTGTCGGATACCACACACCAAAGTGCGGATTGACGGTAAGCGAGAAGTTGATGAGTTGACGATGAGGCACGTTCATGAAGGTGGAGAACATGATGTCGGATGTGTCATCGTAAGCGGTCGTGTAGTTGGTGTGGGAGTTGACCATATAGCCATATTCTGCCGTAAAATTCAGCCATCGCCAAGCCAAGTTGTACTCAAAGTCATAGTTGTACATGGTCTTGAGCCACGGGTTGCCGCCCCGATAGCGGAAGTGGCTCATATAGACCACATCGTTCGACAGGTTGCCATACGACGGACGGTAAACCAAGGTTCTCATGCCAAGGGTGTGCTGCCATTTGCCCCGATTCCAGCCGACGGTAAACGTGGGCATCCAATGGTTTTCGCTGCGGCTCTGGTCGGGCATTCGGACGTTGTTGTCGTAATACGCCACGTTGTTGTGCTCATAACGGGTGCCCACGCTGAAGAGCCACTTTTCGAGCGAGTATTCCACCTCGGCAAATCCTGCCAGCATGTTTTCGTGCATGTCGTTGTCGGAGGGGCGAAGGATGTTTTCTGGGTTCTGATAAGTCTGCGTGTTGTGGCTGTTGGTGTACTCCGAACCGAAGTTCAACTTCACCTGCTTGCCCAATGGATAGGCGAGCACCAACTTGCCTGCCCACATGCGGCTGCGGCTCTCGTGCAGGGTGGTCACCGTTTGGTCGCCATACGACTCGCTCAGTTCCACCGCCTGCGTCTCCGTCGAGTTCTTCCTGCTGAGCCATGTCAGGTTCAGGTCGATGTCCATCTTGCCGACCTTCCCGATGTAGTAGGCATCGAGCGTGGGTTGTGGCCAAGCCTTGTAACTCTCGGTCTCCTGGCAGTCAATCCTGCCCGAAGGCACCCCGTCGGTTGTGTAGGTGAGCGTGTTGGTGGAGGCGTGATAGTCTTCGGGGAAACGGCAGTCGTTGCTGTAACGCACACCCACCGTGTGGTCGTCGGCAATCTGATAGTTGAAGCCGATGTTTCCGTCCAAATCCTGCAAGCGTTCCTGCATCTTCCACGTCTGCTGCTGCTCAATGCGGTGCTGATTGCTGATGAAGATGTCCGTCGCCTCGTCTTCCACCTGCCAGAAATAGTTTTTGTAGTTCAGATGGGCAAAGATGTCGAGATTGTCCTTGCGGTAGTTGAGGTTCAGGTAATCAAACATCGTGTGCTTGACCGCCCATCGGGAATAGTGTGACAGGCTACCGCTCCACCCCTCGCCCTGCTGACGGCGGGTCTTGATGCGGATGACCGACGAGACATGAGATGCGTATTGTGGGCCTGGCGTCGTGAGCACTTCGATGCTTTTGATGTCTCGAGAGTTGAGTTGCCGGAGTTCCTCTTTGTCACGCACCACACGCCCGTTGATGTAGATGAGCGGTGTCCCATCTTTGCCAGCAATGCTCACCTTGCTGTCATCCACCTGCACACGCGGCAACTGCTCCAGCACGTCGAGAGCCGTACCCAGTTCCGCCAAGAGCGTCCCTTCCACATTCGCCATCATGCCACCCTTCATCAGCCGATAGGTGGGGAGAGTGCCTTTGACGGTCACGTTTTTCAGCAGCACATCGTCACGCTCCATCCGAATGGTGCCGAGGTCGGTCGGGGTGCATGGCAAGTAGAGGGTCTTGTAACCCACGTAACTGATTCTCGCCAAGACGTTTCGGTCCTCGCAGGGGATGGTGAAGAAGCCGTCCTCGTTGCTCACGCCGCCTAACAGAATGGTAGAATCGGAGGGTGAGAGCAATGCGATGTTGGCATACGATACGGGCAGGTTCTGCTCGTCAACGAGACGCCCCTTCAAGTGCCGACTCGCCTTGTGGGTACACTCCACAAAGAGTTTACGTTCCCCGTTGCGGGTCATGCGGATGGGATAAAACCCTATCATCTGCTGGATGGCATCGGGCACCGACTGGTTCTTCACCTCCGTACTCACCCGAAAGTCCTCCAACTCGTTATACACAAAACTGATGTCATACCGCTCCGTCTGCGACTGCAACCACACGAGGGCATCCGACATGGAAACATCGCTGAAGGTGTGGGTGATGCGTTGAGCCATTGCGAGGTGAACGAAACCGCACAGCAAGAGCATGAGAAAGCATTTTTTCATGATGGCAGTGTGGCGTTATGGTTCAACAATCAGGGTGTCGTCGCTCAATGTGAGGTGCAGTTGCTCAAAATGATTGAGGTCGGCAATGATGCTTTCGAGCGTCGCCTGTTTGTTCCACCTGTAGAACAGACGGAGCGTATGTGCCTGCTTGCTGCGGATGTCGAGCGTCTTGCCATAGTGGTCGGCAATGGTGCGAAGAATCTCATCCAACGGCACATTCTCGAACGTGACAGCCTCTACCGCCACAGCCGTCGAATCATTCGGCAACACTTCCTCCAGATTCGTTACATTCGTTTCATTCGTTGTTTCTGTCGGTGAACTGAACAAATCGAGCGAATGGAGGTGCCGAGTCAGCCCGATGGCTGCGTATGTGATGCCCGAAAGCATCACCACCACGGCGGCAGCGGCCGCCATCTTACGCCAACGCCAAGAAGAATTGAGAGGCTGAATGACTGAGGATTTGAAGTGACGTTGTTCAAACTTCTCCCATTCTTCATCCTTGAGTCCGTTGGCTATCTGCTGTTTAGCCTCATCCATCTGCTGAGCCGATTCGACAAAACGCATCGTCTCGTAAAGTTCGCGACATTCATCGTCGGCAAGCATCTCTTGCAGTTGCTCGTCGGTGTACCTTTCGGGGTGTTCCATCATCATGAGGAACTGTTCAGTCTTGTCCATTGTCTGATGATTTAAAGTGATTCTTGATTCGTTTCAATGCCTGAGCCAGATGCTTGTACACGGCGGCTTCGCTGATGCCCAGTTCAGCCGAGATGTCGGCATACCGTTTCCGCTCTTGATAGTGCATGAGAAAGACTCGGCGAGTCTGCTCTGTCAAACCCTCTTGACAGAAACGGAGCACTTCTTCCAGTTGGTCAAGTTCCCTCCCTGCCTCCAGCATGAGAGGAAGCGTGACATCTTTCTCGTCACCCATCGCCAACAGTTTTTGTGCCCTTTCCCTCACCTGCTTTCCTCGCAGCACCTTCAGGCATCGGTTCCGTACACACGTCAGAAGGAAACTGCCGGCTGTGTCGGGACGCACACGGATGGTGCCGTCCAACAATTGGGCAAACACCTCGCTCACCGCATCCCTGCTTTCCTCGTCGTCGTGCAGCAGCACCCGTGCCAACAGGTACATCCTGTCGTAATGCTCGAGAAAAAGTTCTTTTATCGTTTCCTTGTCTGTCATGTCACGTTTTTATCTCTAATACCCCTAAGGTCGCTATTTCCCAACCCTCTGCCGAAAGTTTTTTACGTATGGATACAAAAAAATGCGTCACCCAATGGATTGGGCAACGCATTTTTATTGTCGTGAAGCAAACAATTACTTGAGAGAGTAAGCGTATGGATCCTTCTCGTCACCAGTCTCAACGGCGTTTACTTTGTCCTCGCGGAGCAACCAACCGAGACCAAGGTTGAAATCCTTCTCTGCAAGCTTAGTCGCTTTCTTAATCTGCTTGAATGTCTGTGCAGCCTCAGCCTCAGAAAGAGCGCTCCAAATGAGACCTGCAATGTTTCCTGCTTTTTCCTGTAACATAATCTTAAACCTTACCTTTAATTTGTTAAACTTATTTGTTGTGGAATTAGGGGGATTTTGATGGTTCTTCTCCTAAAACCGATGCAAAGTTACGACCTTTCGTTAAAAAAACAAAACTTTTTCAAGAAAAAATCAAGAAAAAGTTACTAAAAAAGAAGAAATTAGGTAAAAATACACCAAAAGCACCCATACAAAAGTCAAAAAGGCTGTGTACGCACACAGCGTCACCCTCAGATACAAAAAAAGGACCACGTCATTCGTAGTCCTTTGGAGTGAAACGATATTCCACCATTTTGTCGCCTGTCGCAGCATCGTGATAGATGTAGGTGAAACTAACTCCTGCATCTTTATGCTTGGCAAAAAGAACGGAATTGCGAACCACCTTCAAGTTCTCGTCGCCGATGTCACCGAGTTTGTCCATAAAGGCAGCCCGCTGTTCGTCGGTCAGTTGCAGCGAGTAGTACAACTTGAGGTCACCCACGGTGCTGTCGTTAGGAGTGAAGACCATGCTGTCGAGGGTGGTCACCCCATCGCCATAGGGTTGAGGGCAATGCGTCTGGGTATATTCTCGTGCTTCCCGCTCAAAACGGTCTTTCCGTTTCTCCTGGCATGAGGAGAGCAGCAGAATGGTCAATAATAATATATAAGATATACGTGCGTACATATATAATATTATTTTTGGATGACCTGCCGCAATGCCGTTGCCAACTGGTCGGGGCAACTTGTTGGCTTCATGCCGCACCGCACGCCTTCCAAGCGGTTGATGACATCTTCCGCCTTCATGCCACGCACCAACTGAGAGATGCCTGCCGTGTTGCCAGCACAACCGCCCACGAACTGGACATTGTTGATGACACCCGTAGCATCATCAACGTCCAACATAATGGCTTTGGCACACGTGCCTTTCGTTTCGTAAATCGTCTGCATGGTGGCTTACTTCATATTGGTGTACACATTCTGCACATCGTCAAACTCTTCGAGACGCTCCACCATCTTGTCGATGGTCTCACGCTGCTCGTCGGTCACTTCCTTCAGGTCGTTAGGCACGTAAGTGAACTCTGCACCCGTGATTTCGTAGCCACCATCCTCGAGGAACTTCTGAATCTGAGCGAACGACTTAGGATCGCCATAGATGGTGATGGTCGTTTCATCCTTCTCTTCGTCATATTCCTCGTCGTACTCGTCGTTCACGCCAAACTCGATGGCTTCGAGGATGAACTCGTCCATGTCGAGACCTTCCTTCTTCTTGAAAGTGAACTGGCTGTAGTGGTCGAACAGGAACGAGAGCGAACCTGTCGTGCCCATGTTGCCGCTGAACTTGTTGAACACCGAACGAACGTCAGCCACGGTGCGAGTGGTGTTGTCGGTCAAGGTATCTACAAACACAGCCACGCCGTGAGGACCATAGCCTTCGTAAGTCACGCTCTTCCAAGCAGACTTGTCCTTGCCGATGGCATTCTTGATGGCACGGTCGATATTATCCTTTGGCATATTCTCATGGCGACAAGTCGCAATGACGGCACGAAGGTGTGCGTTGTTGTCGGGGTCAGGACCACCTTCTGCCACAGCAATGGCAATCTGCTTGCCAAGGCGTGTGAAAGTCTTTGCCATGTTACCCCATCTTTTCAGTTTTCTCGCTTTACGGAACTCAAATGCTCTTCCCATAATCTTATTTACTATTTGACAATTTACAATTTGCAATTTATTTTACAATTTGGATGTTTGACTATTTGCCACGAACGGTTGCCCCCGTCGCCTTGCAGATATTCTGCTCAATCTTGCTCATGATGGCTTCGATGGCTTTGTCGTTCAAGGTCTTCTCCTCGCTCTGGAGGGTGAAATTAACGGCATACGACTTCTTGCCGGCTTCGAGGTTCTTGCCTTCATACACATCGAAGAGTTTCACGTCCTTCAGCAGTTTCTTCTCTGCCTGATAAGCGGCTGCCTCAATCTGAGCAAACTCAACGCCTTCGTCAACGAGCAAGGCAAGGTCACGGCTCACGGCAGGGAACTTGGAGAGGTCGTAGTAAGACACGGCCACCTTCTTGATTAGTTTCATCAGGTTCGTCCAGTTGATGTCGGCATAGAAGACCGGAGCCTCCACATCGAGTTTCTTTGCCACCTTCTTGGTCACAATGCCGAACTCAGCAATCTGCTTGCCGCCACGCTGCGTGATGGTCGTGGCAATCGAGAAGATGTCGTTCTTCTCCTCGCCAAACACAAGTGCGCCGAATGGCACACCCATACGCTTGAGGATGTTGAGCACGTATGCTTTCATCTCATACACGGTACTTTCCTCATCAGCATGTGCCCAGTTGCCGTTCACACGTTTGCCTGTCTGCCAGAGGCCGAGGTGATAGTCCTCGCTGTAGGCTGCCAGAATCTTCTTAGACGACTCAGCACTGGCTTTCAGCGTCTCGCCGTTCTCGTCCACCTTCTCCTGATTGCGTTCTGGAGCAAAGTAGTAGCAGTTGCCAAACTCGAAGAACTTCAGGTCGGGCATACGACGATTACTATTGCGGGCGATGCACTCCAAGCCACCAAACAGTAACGTCTGACGCAACACACCGAGGTCTTGGCTCAATGGGTTCATCAGTTTCACGCTGTTCTCAGCCTTGTAGGTCTCGCCGTCTTCATAGTATGAAACTTTCGTCAGCGAGTTGTTGAGTATTTCGTTGAAACCGCATCCCACCAACTGTTCTGCCACGATGTTCTGCAGTTTATTGCTCTTGTCCAGTTCGCCCTTCGTGGTCAGCGACGAACGCACCTGCGAAGGAATCTCGATGTTGTTATAGCCATAGATACGAAGAATCTCCTCCACCACATCGCAAGGCTTCTTCACATCCACACGAAATGCCGGAGCCTTCACCTGCATCTTCTCGGCATCGCTCGAAAGAATCTCAAAACCGAGGTTCTTCAAGATGCTCTGCTGTGTCTCCACAGGCAGTTCCTTGCCAATGAGATCAGCCACATACTTGTACTCAACATCAATGATGGCATCCTGTGGTAGCGTGTCGTTCTTCACATCCACAATTTCCATGCTGATTTCGCCGCCAGCCAACTCCTGTGCCAACATGGCGGCACGCTTGATGGCATAAATCTGACCAGCGGGGTCGATGCCACGCTCGAAGCGGAAACTGGCATCGGTCTGAAGTCCGTGACGACGGGCACTCTTGCGAATCCATGTGGGGTGGAAGTAAGCACTCTCGAAGAGCACATTCTTCGTGGTCTCGTAAGTACCACTACCCTTTCCACCGAACACACCGGCGATACACATCGGCTCTTCCACATTGCAAATCGCCAAGTCGCGGTCGCTGAGTTTGTGTTCCTCGCCATCCAGCGTGACGAATGGAGTGCCTTCTGGCAAGGTCTTCACAACCACTTTTCCTCCCTTCACCATATCAGCGTCGAAGCAATGCAGTGGCTGACCGTAAGCCATCATGATGTAGTTGGTGATATCGACGATGTTGTTGATAGGACGGAGGCCAATGAGCGTCAGCTTTTGTTTAAGCCATTCGGGGCTTTCCCTGACGGTAACGCCTTTGACGGTAACGCCCGCGTAGCGGGGACAGGCCTCCGTGTTACGGACTTCGACAGGGATGACGAGGTCGTGGTTATCGACCGTGAAGGCCTCGCAGCCGGGGCGGCGGAGCGCCGTCTTACGACCGTTCTGCACCAGCCATGCGTAGAGGTCGCGCGCGACGCCCCAGTGTGAGCATGCATCACTGTGGTTCGGCGTGATATCTACCTCTATGAGCCAGTAGCTCTCCAGCCCGTAGTATTCGGATGCGGGTGTTCCCACGACGGTGTCGTC
>CALAVF010000206.1 GCA_937892315.1 uncultured Prevotellaceae bacterium
AACATCAGCCACGACCTTCGTACCCCGCTGGGTGCCGTTACGGGCTTCTCTTCTCTGTTGACGATGCCTGGCATGACGTTTGAAGAAGGCGAGCGTGAACAATATGGTGAGATTATTCATCAGAATACAGACATGATTCTGAACATGATAGACAGTGTGATGGAAAAGGCACAGATGGATACCAGCGAACTGGAAATCCTTCAAAAGCCTGTATCTGTACACAAGTTGGTTGGCGAGTGCTACAACACCAACCGCATTATTGCTCCAACCCATTTGAAGTTTATCTTGGAAGAGGCAGACCCCGACACGACGATTAACATCGACTTGACACGTACCAAGCAGGTGGTCAACAACTTCTTGAGCAATGCTTTCAAGTTTACGACCGAAGGCAGCATCACATTGGGTTGGCAATATGTGGAAGGCACTGACCAGATAGAAGTCTATGTACGGGATACGGGAATTGGTGTTGAACCAGAAAAGCAGGCAGGCTTGTTTGAACGCTATATCAAGGTGAATGAGACAGATAGAGGTACAGGCCTCGGCTTGAACATCAGTAAGTCCATTATTGAAAAGCAGGGTGGTACGATTGGCGTAGAAAGTGAGTTTGGAAAGGGCAGTAAGTTCTTCTTCCGTCTGTCTCAGTTTGTACAGTGCTTGTTGCTTCTCTTTACCATTGGAATGGGTTTGCTGCTCCCGTCTTCATGTACACCAGGACATTTTAGTGAGATGAAAGACGCCAAGGTGCTGGTTGTGCATAGTTACAATAAGATGTATCTTCCTTATCGAGATTTCAATGACCAGTTGGCACAAACCTTTAACAAGAATGACGTTAGCGTCAGCATGAGGCATCTTTATCTGAATCAGGACGACCCTGCAGAGGGCACCGTGGACTTGTTCTTGGAGATGAAAGACTCTTTGGCTCGAACAGGGTGGACTCCCGATGTGATTTTGACGGAAGGCGACCGTGCCACTTATCAGTTCCTGATGTGGAATGAAAAGGGCGTGTTGGATAGTTTGGAGAATGTTCTTGTTGTGTGTGGCTCGTTGCATCACCCAGATTGGAAATTGATCAGAAAGCACCACAACATTGTGGCGATTGGTGACCCGATAGATTATTGTGCCAATATCAATTTGGCAGTGGAGATGTTTGGCAAGAATTGCGTGGAAATAGAACTTGACCATTTCCATCAAGATTCACTCATACGCCAAGAGTTGCGTCAAGCCATTGCACGTCCTCCATATCTTGATGGCACTGATTTCCATTTGGATGATATTCGTGATGAGAAGTTCTCTACCATCTGGAAAGACAGTATTGTTGTTTTGGCATTCTCCACGGAGTCACCAGAGCATAATTCTCGCGACCTATACGACCGTGATACCGGTTATCGGAATTTGAGAAGCATCTACTTGCACTCATGGCTCTACCCATCTGTGTCGCTGAAGAAAGACATGTACAGTTCTTTCATCGTTGACAAGACGGGACGTCCTCAGTTCACGGCAGTGAAGGCGGACTTTGCAACAGGTGATGGCAGGTATCTTTGTGGATATTTTGCTGATTATCAAACGGTGGCAGATGATATGGCACGTGTGGCATCCGAAGTGCTGAAAGGTGCAGACCTTGCATCCTATGTGGGAATGACGCACCAAAAGCATTACTACATGGATTACCAGGCCATGCAGATGTTGGGGCTGAAATATAATGATTATAAGAATCGCTTTATCATCAAGAATGCCCCCATCGAAAGCACGATGCCAGTGGTGTACTATGGTACGTGGTTGCTCATCGCTCTTGTCTTCTTGGGTGCAATCTTCTCTATCTTGCTGATTTTGCAGGCATGGAAAGACCGCAGTTCTCAGAAAATCATTAACGATGTTCAGCGTCGTGCCGAAATGCGAGAGTTGGCAATTCGGGGGGCAGATACCCGTTCTGTGCGTACCGAAGGCAATGTAAAAGATATCATTGCTCATATACATCCCGACCGTTCGGGCGATATCCCATTGATGATGCAGGCTCTTGACATCAAGGGAACCCACAATTATGAGATTTATGCAGACATCGAAGAAAATGGCATTTACCGCTGGTGGCAACTTCGCTTTGTGGTGATGATTGAAAAGGATGAGAAGCGTGTTGATGGTATTTTGATTAACATCGATGAAACCAAGCAGTATGAGGCAGACCTGAAGAAAGCCATGCGTCTGGCGGATGAAGCCAAGCAGAAAGAGAACTTTCTCACGACCATCAGTCATGAGATTCGTATTCCGCTCAATGCCGTCGTAGGTTTCTGCGATGTGCTGGTAAGTATGCCGGCAGAGTCTTTCACTCCTGAAGAATTGGCAGAATACAGCAAGATTATCAAGGCGAACAATGGTAGTCTTTCTACGATGATTGAAGACATCTTGATGTTCTCACGCATCGAGAGTGGACGCATTCAGTATGTGAAAGACGTGTTCGACGCTGCCGATTTGGTGAGAGAGTTGAGTTCCGAATGGAGCGACATCATGCCAGACGGAGTACAGTTCTTGATTGTCGATTCTGTGCATGGCGTGGTGGTCAAAAACGACCGTGTGCGTGTGAAGTACATTCTGAATCAGTTCGTTAGCAATGCCGTGAAGTTTACCAAGCAAGGTGTTATTGTGCTGGGGGCTACGGCTCATCTGAATGACCGAAAGGTTGAATTCTTCGTGAACGATTCTGGATGTGGAATACCGCTGGAAGACCAGCATCGCACATTTGAATTGTTCTGGAAAGGCAATGATTTCATCCCTGGTTTGGGACTAGGCTTGAATGTGGCACAGAAACTCGCTGATGGCATGGGATTGACCTTAGGCGTGGAGAGTTTGGAGAAGTTTGGTTCTAAATTCTCTCTCTATGCCGATGCCGAGTTTACGATTCATGAAGAAGACGATGCTGAAGGGACACGGGGATGATCAATACTTGTATAAAGACATTAGGCTGAATTTCAGTTCTAATGTCTTTCATCATTTTGACCACGAGGGCTTATTTTGCCATCTTGCTGACCGATTGGATGATGTTGTGTCTTATCCAGAACCCACACCATTCTCTTTAGAATCAGAATTGGCAATGCTCTTGGACTTGACACCCGAAGAACTTTGTGTTACGAGTGGTGCAACCGAAGCGATATATCTGATTGCTCAGACATTTCGCAGGAGCAAGACAGCCATCCTGCAGCCCACTTTTTCTGAATACGCTGATGCTTGTCGTTTGCACGAGCATCAGATTTCGTTTGTTTATGACATCGACCATCTTCCCGAACGGGCACAGATGGTGTGGCTATGCTGTCCCAATAATCCGACAGGCAGTGTATGGAATAAAGACCAATTGCTGCACTGCATTGTTTCCCATCAAGAACAGATTTTTATACTTGATGCCAGTTATGCAGCATTTACATTGGCGCCATTGATAACCCCTCATGAGGCGGCTGTTTTGCCCAATGTGTTGATGCTGCATAGCATGACAAAAGATTTCTCCATCCCAGGACTTCGATTGGGCTATATTACTGGTTCCGAGACTCTTCTGCATCGTGTCCGTTTACAGCGTATGCCCTGGTCGGTCAATCAGGTGGCACTTGTGGCAGGACACTATCTGTCGATGCACAAAGATGAATACGAAATCGACTTGACAGCCCTCATGGCTGAACGAGAACGTATGGCACAAGCCCTGACCGCATTGGGTTGTATCGAAGTTTGGCCAAGCGATACACATATTTTATTATGTAAACTTCGTTTTGGCAAGGCATCTGCACTGAAAGATTACCTTGCACGTGAGCGAGGCATTCTCATTCGTGACGCGTCCAATTTTGAAGGCTTAGACGAGCGTTTCTTCCGTATTGCTGTACAGACCGAAGACGAAGATGATGAATTGCTGAAAGGCGTAATTGATTGGTTAAGCGAGTGATATGGTACTGACAGCAATACTCCTCACGATTCTTCCGCTCCTTGTTGGCTGGCTGCTCGACTATTTCTTTGGCGACCCAGAGAACTTGCCTCATCCCATCGTCTGGTTTGGTAAATGGATTGCGTGGGGTGAACGTAATCTCAATCATGGCGAACATCGAGTGTTGAAAGGGGCATTATTTGCCATGAGCAGTGTCCTCTTGACCTTCTTCTTGACTCGGAGTTTTCTCCATCTGACTTATCTTCTCGCTCGCTATTGGACAGTTTTTTCCTACGTGCCATACGCAGCCTTCTTGCTCTATATGGTCGTTGCAAGCATCTTGGTTTTCTATTGTTTGGCAGGACACACCTTGCGAAAAGAAGTCCGAATGGTGTTTGAGGCGGTTGACCGCAGCGTGGAAGAGGGTAGAGCACAGGTCGCCCGCATCGTGGGGCGAGACACCCAAACGCTTTCCGCTCAGGAAGTGCGTACTGCTGCCCTCGAAACCTTGGCTGAGAATCTTTCTGACGGAGTTGTTGCCCCGCTCTTTTGGTACTTGTTGTTAGGTGTTCCCGGCATGTTGGCATATAAGATGGTGAACACCCTTGATTCCATGATTGGCTATAAGACAGCACGTTACAAAGACTTTGGCAGTTGGGCTGCTCAGATGGACGATGTGGCAAATTATCTTCCTGCCCGCATCACGGCACTGCTGATTCTTTGCTATTTTTGGTTGATGCAGCGACGTGGCAAGTATCTTCCCAGCCCTACTTCTTCGCCTTTCACCTTCAAGGAAGGGTGGGCATTCATTCGGCAGTATGGTCCCCAACACGCATCTCCCAATAGCGGATGGCCAGAAGCGGCACTTGCCTACATTTTGAATTGTCGCTTTGGGGGCACTCACGATTATTTTGGCGAAGAGGTTTACAAGCCTTATATCGGGCACAATCCTCGCCTTCTCAACACCTATGACATGAACATCTCCATAGCCACCTGTTTCGGAGCGGAATGTCTCATGTTATTGATTGTCATCTTATTATCTTTTATCTGATGTTGGTGCTTGCAACGGTCATATTATATTTTGTAGTGTTGTTGCTTGTCTCACATCTTGTCGGCAAGAAGGGAGGCAATGATGCTTTCTTCAGCGGCAATCGGCAATCTCCGTGGCCATTAGTTGCTTTCGGCATGATAGGAGCCAGCATTTCTGGTTTGACCTTTATCGGAGTGCCGGGGTGGGTGATGGGTATCGACATGACCTATATGCAGATGTGCATCGGTTTCTTCTTTGGTTATCTGTTGGTCGCCTTTGTCCTTCTGCCGCTTTATTATAAGCATCGGCTCACCTCTATTTACACCTATCTTGACCATCGTTTCGGCAGGACGAGTTACAAGACTGGCTCTTCTTTCTTCATTCTCAGCAAGTTGTTAGGTGCCGCCGCCAAGTTCTATGTGGTGTGCCAGATTTTGCAAACCTGTTTGGCAGACGTCTTCCCTATACCTTATTCGTTGACTGTGATTGGTACGCTTTTTCTCATTTGGCTCTACACCCGTCGCGGCGGCATACGTACTTTAGTATGGACCGATTTCATGCAGACCTTTTGCCTCTTGCTTGCCCTTGTCCTCATTTTGCTGAAAGTGGCAGAAATGCTCAATCTGAATTTTGCCGAAGCCATGACTGCCGTATGGAACGACCCCCATTCACGAATGTTCGAGTTTCAGAATTTTGCCTCCAAGCAGAACTTTTGGAAACAATTCCTTTCAGGCATCTTCATTGTGGTCGTGATGACGGGGCTTGACCAAGACATGATGCAGAAGAACCTCACTTGCAAGGACTTACGTTCTGCACAGAAAGATATGTGCTCTTATGGCATCCTCTTTGCCCCTGTCAACTTCTTGTTTCTTTCGCTTGGCATTCTGCTCATCATGCTATACCAGCAACTTGGGATGCCATTGCCCGCAAAAGGTGACAACCTTCTTTCTGATATCGTACTGGGCGGAACGATGGGCACCGCGTGCCTCATCTTCTTCACCATCGGTGTCATTGCCAGTGCATTTTCCTCTGCCGATTCTGCCATGACAGCCCTCACCACCAGTTTCTGTATAGACATCTTGGGCAAGGAAAAAGATGAAAAGACTCGCAAACTGGTACATTTAGGCATGTTTGTGGCATTGGTCATCGTCACTCTTGCTTTCAATGCCATCGGCTCAGGCAGTGTGATGGATTTGATATACACCTTAGTATCATACACCTATGGTCCTCTTCTCGGACTTTTCGCTTTTGGAATGTTCACCCATCGCCAACCACGCGAACGGTGGGTTCCCTATATCGCCATTGCTTCCCCCCTCATCTGCTATGCCATCGATGTGAGCGTGTTTCAGTTGACTGGTTATAAGTTTGGCTATGAGATGTTAATGTTCAATGGATTGCTTACCTTTATCGGATTACTGACAGTATCAAGAAAATGAAATTTATAGATTTATTTGCAGGTCTTGGAGGCTTTCATCTCGCCTTGTCACGTTTGGGGCATGAGTGTGTCTTTGCTTCCGAAATCAAGCCGAAGTTGCAGAAACTCTACAAAATCAACTTCCCCAATGTGCCGATACATGGCGACATCACGAAGATTCGTGTCGAGGACATTCCTGCCCACGACATCCTTTGTGGCGGCTTCCCTTGCCAACCCTTCTCTTTTTCAGGCAAGAAGCAAGGCTTTGAGGATGAACTGGGGCGTGGCAACCTCTTTGATGAAATTTACAGAGTTTTGAAATATCACCATCCTAAGTACATCTTCCTCGAAAATGTCTCTGCCCTCCCTGGGCATGATGGTGGACGCACATGGACCGTCATTCAGCAGAAACTCGATGCTTTAGGTTATGACTTTGACGGACGAGTGTTTTCTCCTCACGAGTTTGGCATTCCTCAGCATCGTCCACGTTTCTACATCGTTGGCATTCTCCGTTCCGACGAGAATCCTCATCCCCTCCGCAGATTTCACTTTCCGCAACCTGACGAAAAACTCGTCAGCGATGTGCGTACCATTGTTGACCCTACCGACAACGATGGTCTTCAACCCGTTCGCCGAGGGCTTCATCCTGTGTTCGATGCGTGGCAAGAGTTTGTTTACAATGTGACCAAACGAGACGGCTACATGCCTTCCCACTGCATTTTCACGATGGAGTTCGGTGCCGACTACGAGTTTGAGGATACGCCACCGGCTTTCCAACCTGTCGAACGGCTGAGAGGCCATCGTGGTGCCTACGGCAAAGTGCTCGAAGGTGATACGATGGAGGATTTGATTGCCGACCTCCCTTTCTACATGCAAAAGACCAAGTACGAAGATACTTATCCAGAATTCAAGAAAGTGCTGATTCGCCAGAATCGCGACATGTATCAACGTCACAAAGACTGGATTGACCCTTGGCTCAAGAAGATTTTACCTTATCCTCGCACCCAACGAATGCTCGAATGGAGCACCAACCAAGATTGGGATTTCCGCCATCATGTCATTCAACTTCGTCCTTCTGGCATCCGCATCCGTTCGATGAATTACGTTCCTACCATCACCCTTTGTACCACCGCCACCCCCATTCTTCCGTGGGTTCCGTTCCCTCCCGAGGGGGCTGTCGATAAGAAGGGGCGTCCATACAAGCCCGAAGATTTTCGTTGGGGACGATACATCTCCCATAACGAGGCGGCACGCATCCAATCGATGCAGGAACTCAGTTACCAGGGTCTTTCTCGTGTGCAGAAGTTCAAAGCCCTCGGCAATGCGGTCAATGTCGATGTCGTGGAAATGATTGCTCGAAGGCTGATTAAGTAAATAGAGAGTGAAGATTCTTCATTCTTCACTCTTCATTCTTCATTTCCTCATCTGCATGTCAGATGAAAGCACCCCTGTTTCCTTTCATATTTCACGTAGCACTTCTGTTGTTGCCGCAGGTCGTAAAGCACCTCTGCAAGCACCTGCTTCATGGGTTCGTTCCATCGGAGCAGGGTGGCATCGCTCTCGTAGGTGCCAGTGACAGGCATAAAGCGGTTGTACGCGATATCCACTGTTGTTCCGTAGCAGTGGCACGAATTGGTCGTCGCATTTTTATTGCCCCTTTGCAGGTTCGACACGTCATCCGTTGTGCGGAGTACAGACGTAATCATGGGCAGATGAGGAGGCAGCCCCTTCACTTGGCACGAATCAAGAAAATTCAGGCAGATGGTGTTGAGCAATTGCTGTGCTCGTGGCACCAGATAGGGGATGGAGTGGGTGAGGTCATCCACTGTGTAGAAAGGCGAATGGCAGATATTGACCAGTTTGTGACGCTTGACCAACTTCTCTGCCTCTTTGCGAGTACGCACAGGACGGATGCCATATCGTTGAGCCGCAAGAATCTGTATGTCCTGAATGTCAGGGAAACAATCAGCATAACTTCTCACTCCACGGATGCGGTGAGGGTTTTTAGGATGGGCGGGGTCTTTGATGGGATGCTCAATCAGCAGATTATCCTCTGGCTCATTGACAATCGTCTCGTGATGAGAATAGTCAAAAGGCATTGAATCAGGCTCTGCATCATAAAGAATCGGCTCTTCAATGGCACTGTCCTCCTTCGCGTCGCCCTCTTCTTCCGGTTCTTCTTTCGCCAATTCAATCAACTCTTCTTCAGGAATCACCTCCTCGCCTGTCAGATAAGCAACATGCTCATCCTCATTCGGTTGCGATGTCTCCACTTGAATAGGCACTTCGATGGCGAATCCGTATCGTATAGCAGCAAAGAGCCCCATCACGAGGCAAAACGTGATGAGGAACTTTGGCTTGCTATATCGAGATTTCTTTTCTTTCTTCTTCAATGTCTCTTCAGTCTTCATTGGCTATGCCAAACAAAAGATTCTTCATTTTTCACTCTTCATTCTTCATGTCCTCACCCTCTCCCCGAGTTCTCAATGAGGGCACGGAGTTTAGCGTTAAATTTGTCTGCATGTAGCAATTGTTCTACAGACAGATGCATTCTGTATCGCCAGTAGTGACGCGGATTGGCGGGGATGTTGATACGCT
>CALAVF010000207.1 GCA_937892315.1 uncultured Prevotellaceae bacterium
ACGTGTGCTGTTCCGATCTGCATGAGAAACGCCACCGCAGCCGATTTCCAGCCGATGTACTACAACCCCGTCACGATGGGCACCCGTTGCCACCAGTTGGCACACTACATCGTGCATGACTCACCGCTCACCATGTTGGCAGACGCCCCAACCGCCTACGAGAAAGAGCCCGAATGCACGGACTTCATCGCCTCGCTCCCAACGGTGTATGACGAGATGAAAGTGCTGGACGGCAAACTGGGCGAATACATCATCACCGCCCGCCGCCAAGGCAACGACTGGTATGTAGCAGGCGAGACCAACTGGAACGGTCGCGACGTGGAACTCAACAGCGACTTCCTCCCCACCGGCACCTACGAACTCACCGCTTTCTTCGATGGCATCAACGCCGACAAGGCAGCCACCGACTACCAAGTGTTCCAGCAGACCTTCACCATCACCCACTCCCCACAGGAGCACATCAAGGTTCACATGGCAAGCGGAGGAGGATTTGCGGCAAAACTGATTCTCAAATAGAAATAGACACTCCGTGAGATAGACATTCCGTACATCATTATATGACACGAGACATCGGGCAATTCACTTCGAGTTGCCCGATGTTTTTGTTTGTTCTTCTGCGATATATTTATCTGCCAATGGATATAAGAGAATAGAAACAAATGATTACACATGAAAAGAAAAACAACAGAAATGGCAGTGGTGGCATGGATGATGGCAACACTGACGACGGCGGCACAGGAGGCGGACACACTGGCGGTACAGAATGATTCAACCGACTGGAGTATCGAACTAAAAGAGGTGGCGGTGACAACATCGAGCATTCGCACAGAAGGCGACAAAACCACAGCATTCATCACGAAAGAAATGCGACGTGGGGCACACAATACGGCTCAGATGTTAGGGAATGTCCGAGGATTGACTTGGAATGCGGTGGATAACAGCGTGGAGTATAACAACAGCCGCAACATCATCGTACTGGTAGATAGTATAGAAAAGGGTTACGGCTATGTGATGAAACTGCACCACATGCGGTTTGAGAAAGTGGAGATTATTGACCATCCGCATGGGAAGTACGAGGGGTATGATGCCCTCATCAACCTGATAACGAAGAAAAACTATGAGGGTTATGAAGGCAACCTCTATGGGAACACACGCTTCATGCCGGCAGGACCGAATGCGGGCAAGTTCCTCTATTTTGTGACCGAAGGGACATTCACCTACACGAAAAACAAGTGGAACTTTGTGGCGAACGTGACACGAATGTCGGACAACAAGAACGTGGTACAACAATGGCATGAACGTACTTTTCCCGTGCAAGGACTGACGGATCGTGTGCTGCACGACAAAGACACGAACGAAAAACTGCTTAAAAGCCAAGACTATGAAGCAAGCGTTTCGGCGGATTATCAAATCAACACGAATCATTCGTTGTCGTGGACGTATGTATATGATTATAACAAGGATGAGAACCAACTGAACTACCTTTTGGTGGAAAGACACATGAATATTGGTACAATTGACACCCTTGATGTTCACAGCCTCAACGATACAGATAATCACAACCACAGCACCGCCTTCTTCTATCGTGGCAAAACTGGTGCATGGAACTACGAGACGGACTTTAACTATGTGTATAACCGCAACACGCCCGACAACACCTTTATTCGTGGCAAGAGTTTTACCTTAAGAAATCACTACAACGACCACATGCACTACACCCGTTTCCGCTCGGAGGCACGGCGTGGGTGGTACGAGAATCGCCTGCAACTGCGAATGGGAT
>CALAVF010000208.1 GCA_937892315.1 uncultured Prevotellaceae bacterium
CTACCTGCTCATGCAGCGAAACCGTCTTCTCCCGCCGAGCCGACTTCTGCATCATTGCCAACAGCCAACTGCGGGAAATGACGGCATGGGCTTTCAGGAGTTCGAGCGAGGCATTGGCACTCATTTCGCTGCTGATGACACTGGTCAAGTAGGTCTCGACGGGCAGCACATTCACCGCCCTCACCATGCCATCTTCCGCCACCAGTTGCAAGGCACCCCGAAAGGTCTGTTCCTCCCGACGTTCCCAATGGAAGCCGATGCCAATGAGCACATCCTTCAAGGTGAAAGTCGCATCGGGAGAAACGGGGACGAAAAGGGGGTCGCCATCAGCGGTGTCGAAGGTGTAGTCGCCAACAAAGGACTTTCCATCCTGCTCATACGCAGAATGGAAAACCACACGCAGTTTTTCGGCCTTCACTATGCCGACTCTGACGCTTCGTTCTTGCCCCTTGGCGGGCGTTTTAAAGCCATTTCTCATGCGTTTGTTCTAAATCCCCCCCCCCTTGAATTTCATCACCATCTCGAGTTCTTCGTCGCGAGAGATTCCACACTCCTGGATGATGTTTTTGGCAAGGGCGACTGTCATTTTCTTGAAGTCCTCTTCGCGAGGCGTGATGAGGAGCCCACCCATATCGAGAGCCCCAGGGCTGACCAACACTTTCGCCTTACCTTCCATGAAATAGCAGTCGGGGCGATGCTTGGAACGAGGAATAATGACACTGATGATGCGTTGAGAGCCGTCTGAAGAACTGGGTTGTGTCCATGCCAAGATGTTCATCATTGGCTCATACTGTCCTTCGGGCACTGGCATCGCACGGTAGATTTTATCGAAAAGTACCTTGTTGGCGTGTGGAGTGCGGGTGATGATGATGATGCCCGGGCACACATACCCACGCAAACTGAACACACCCGTGTTGTCCGCCACGTCTTCAAGGCTCACCGCTTCCAGATATTCTTCCTCGCTGATAGGCCAGATGCGGGAACGGTTGCCGCGATAAAGTTCTTTCCAGTCACGCTCCAACGGCACAGCACCTCGGCTGCCTGCCTGGAAGTGCATGTGGTCGGGCGCACTTGCACCGCACTGAGGACCGTTGTAGAAGACAAACATATTGTTGAGCAGCGTCGTGATTTCCATCATATCCTCATAGTGATTGAGAATCTGCTGGTTGCGGTGGTGACGCAACGGAATCGTAAAGTGTCGAGGAAGAATCGGGTTGGGATTGACCAGCAGGTGATACTTTTGCAGCATCGGATTGCTGATTTGCTCTCCGGGGCGATTGACATCGCACAAGAAGCAGGGACGGCGACTGATGGTGAGTGCATCCACTTTCGCACCTGTCGAGACGATTCGTGCGGGGTTGTACTGTGCAGCCAGACGGCAACCCTCCAAAATGAAGTTGGTGGTCGTCACGTTCTCCAACTGGCTGTAGCGTTCACGGGCTTCCTTCCACTGCTTGATTTGCTGGTCGAAGAACTCATTCACCGACTCACTGGTTGCCCCTTTGAGCCAGTATTCGTTCAGACGACGGCGGTCAATAATCTCCATCGTGCGGAGACTATCCTTGTAGATATTGTTGCGGTTGACCTGCTCGGGCGTCAAGGCGGCATCGCTGTTGCCCTCCCATCGGCGGCAGAGATAAAGTTCGTCGTAGATTCTGCCAATCTTGTACTTGCGGCTGAACGCCAAACCCACGGCGTAGTCCTCGCCATAGGAAGAGTTCGGCATTCCTATCTTGCGGAGCAATGGAGTGAAGAAAGCACGAGGGGCGCCCAATCCGTTGATACGCAAGGCGTTGTTATGTCCATTTTCTGGTGTCCACTCACGATGGTCGATGATGCCAGGGGGGAGGGTCTCCAACTGGAAGTTGCACATACGATAAGAGCCAATCACCATGCCGCAGTGCTCCTGATAGAACTTATCAACAATGCGTTGCAGCGTGTCCGTCCCACTGTAGAGGTCATCGCTGTCGAGTTGAACAGCGAAGCGTCCACATCGGGAGTCGTTGAAGGCAAGACTCCAGCAGCCGCCAATGCCCAGGTCGTTGCGGTCGGGAATGATGTGGACAACACGGTTGTCGGTCGCCACCAGTGCATCGATGGCTTCGGTGGTGCCGTCAGTAGAGAGGTTATCGACCACTATCACATTGAACTCGAAGGTGGTTCGCTGAGAGAGGGCACTCTTGATGGCATCAGCAATGGTCTTCACGCGGTTTCGCACGGGGATGATGACCGACGCCTCCTTGTCGAACTCGAAGCGGTCAACCGACACTTCAACGATGCTGTCGGGGTCGATGTAGGCACCAATCACTTTCAGGTGCTGTGTACACACCTGCTCCTTCTCCTGCTGCACCTCCCGATTGCGTGGGTCCACATAGTCAAACTGCTTCTCACCGCTCTTTCGCAGGTCTCGTTCCTCCTCCGTGTAGAGATATTCACGCAGGTGGAACAGCGAAGCCCGACGCTTGCGGCGCAGGGCATACAGTTGCAGGGCGTACCATGCGGAGAAGCGGTAATCGGCCTCAGGGTTTTCTCGGGTATAGTCTCGCAACGTTGCTGCAGAAATCAGCACAACGCTGCCAAAATCAAAGTCATCGCGGATGCTGCCATAGTAGAAATCCATCGTAGGACACGCCACGGTCTTGCCGTCCTTCACGGCATAGTGGTCGGCATAAACCACAGCAGGGTCAACGCTCTCTGCCACCGAGTAGAGCCGCTTGATGGCCTGATAGCCAAAGGTGATAGGGGTCTTCTTGGAGCATAAAAGTGCATAGGGAGAGTCCAGTACCTCGGCGATTTGCCTCAATGTAGAAGAACAACCAAACTCTTCCATCCGAATCACTTCACACCCGACAAAGGGACAAGTGTCGTCTCCCTTCATCATGACATATATATTATTCACCAACGGTTCATCCTTCAGTTGCTTCAGTGTCACCAAGGTTGTTTCCGCGTCAGCATAAGTGACAAAACAGTCTATGCCTTTTTTCATATTGTTGGATTATTAAGGTTACCTAATCATTTGTTTTCAGTTCTCATTCCACAAGTCTCACTTTTCGTCATCAGTAAGTTTTTCGACTCATTACAAATGCAAAGTTAGGCAATATCTGTGAAAAAAAAAATCTTTTCCGTTCTTTTTCCATCCAAATGGGTGCTTATTCATTCTTTTTTCTTACCTTTGCAGCCGATTGACAAAAATCCGAGTGCCTGACTACCTCGTAAAAACAGGCGTGTACTAGTTCAACCACGTAAAAAACCAGCGAGTGCTTGACCACCTCGTAAAAAACAAGAAAATTGCGATAAAGCGAGAACAAAAGAAAACTCGTTTTCATTTTGTCGAGCGTGAGCAATTTATGTAAAACAATGAAAACAAACAAACAAGTGAGCGTGTTCTTCATGCTCGCAGGAATTCTTTTCTGCATCTGCCTCGTGGCAGCCAATCTGCTCGAAACCAAAGTCTTCCGTGTATGGGGCTCCATTTCCCTGACTTGCGGTTTCATCGTGTTTCCCATCTCTTACATTCTCAACGACGTCATTGCCGAAGTGTGGGGCTACCGCAAAGCCCGACTCATCATCTGGGTAGGCTTCGCCATGAACTTTTTCGTCATGGCTTTGGGCGGCATCGCCTGCATCCTGCCCCCCATCGAAGCAGGAGCCGACGAAGCCTTCAAGCAGGTGTTCACCTTCGCGCCACAGATTGTCGTGGCAAGCCTCATCGCCTTCATCGTCGGCTCGTTTCTCAACGCGCTGGTGATGAGCAAGATGAAGATGGCAGACCGCAACAAGGGACACTTCGACTACCATTTCTCCATGCGTGCCATCCTCTCCACCTTGGCAGGCGAAAGTGCCGACAGCCTCATCTTCTTCCCCCTGGCTTTCTATCTGTTTCCCCTCATCGTGTCAGGAAAGCCCGTGTTGACTTTCGACATCATGCTGGGGCTGATGGTCACACAGGTGGTGGCAAAGACGGCGTATGAAATCATCGTGCTGCCGCTGACCATCCGCGTGGTGAAATTCGTGAAGCGTGTGGAAGACACGGACGTGTACGATGAGCATATCAGTTACAGTGCATTCAAAATCAGTGAAATATAGTATGGACAATTTACGTGAAAAGGAGGGGCTGCAATCCCTCGGCAAGAAGACGGAATATCGCCAAGATTATGCCCCCGAGGTGTTGGAAAGTTTTGAGAACAAGCATCCCGACAACGATTATTGGGTACGCTTCAACTGCCCCGAGTTCACCTCTCTCTGCCCCATCACAGGTCAGCCAGATTTTGCAGAGATTCGCATTTCCTACCTGCCCGACCGCCGTATGGTGGAGAGTAAATCGCTGAAACTCTACTTGTTCTCGTTCCGCAATCACGGCGATTTCCACGAGGACTGTGTGAACATCATCATGAAAGACCTCATCCGGCTGATGGATCCGAAGTACATTGAGGTGACGGGCATCTTCACACCCCGTGGCGGCATCAGCATCTATCCATACGCTAACTATGGTCGCAAAGGGACAAAGTATGAGGAACTGGCGAACTATCGGCTGATGAACCACGGTTTGAAGTAAGACACCACGACATCCCCACCCTTTCCAACCATCAGATCAGCATCCATCATGCGGGTGTGTCAAATAGCCATAGCCTCAGCACCTCAAAATCGACCACGTCGTGGTCGGCAAACCGATGACGTCGTGGTCGGCAAATCGACCACGACGTGGTCGATTCAGAGGTTGCGAGCGTACGCTTTTTGACACAATCTCTCCACGTCGCACCGCGAGAGGGGTGCGATTCTCTCATTTATACACATCTTCTTCCATTAAACAAAAAATATTTGGAACAAAATGATGAGTTTTTTAGGGGGACAGGCTTGTAAATCATGATTTTTACGTAAATTTGCACCATGATTGAAAAACATATAGTTTTGGAGGACATTGACCTCGTGACGTTCTACGGGGTGAACAATGTCCATCTGCAAATGATAAAGGCGCTCTATCCGAAGTTGCGTATCGTGGCTCGTGGCAACATCATCAAGGTGATGGGCGACGAGGAAGAGATGTGTGCCTTCGAGGAGAACGTGGCGAAGATGCAGCAACATTGTGCCAAATACAACTCGCTGAACGAGGAGGCGATTCTGCAAATCGTGAAGGGAGAAAACCCCTCGGGACATCAGACCGACGGCACCGCCATCTGCTACAGCGTGACGGGCAAGCCGATTGCTCCTCGGTCGGAAAATCAGCGGCTGCTGGTGGAAGCCTACCAAGAGAACGATATGATTTTTGCGGTGGGACCCGCCGGTTCGGGAAAGACCTACGTGAGCATCGCCTTGGCGGTGAGGGCTTTGAAGAACAAGGAGATACGCAAAATCATCCTGTCGCGTCCGGCTGTGGAGGCAGGCGAGAAACTGGGGTTCCTGCCTGGCGACATGAGGGACAAGATTGACCCCTATCTGCAACCGCTCTACGACGCCTTGCAGGACATGATTCCGGCACAGAAACTGACGGAATACATGGAACAGAACGTGATTCAGATTGCCCCATTGGCATTCATGCGTGGACGCACACTGAACGATGCGGTCGTCATTCTGGACGAGGCACAGAACACGACCACCCAACAAATCAAGATGTTCCTCACCCGCATGGGGCAGAACACGAAGATGATTATCACGGGCGACATGACGCAGATTGACCTGCCACGCAACGTGAAGAGCGGCCTGAAGGAAGCCACCGAGGTGCTGAACAACGTGAAGGGCATCAGTTTTGTGCAGATGGACGAACGCGACATCGTGCGTCACAAGTTGGTGACAAGAATCGTGAATGCCTACCACAAGTACGAACAATCTAAAATTCAACAATATGAACTCTTTAACAAGGACTGATTTCAACTTCCCTGGACAGAAGGAAGTGTATCACGGCAAAGTCCGTGACGTGTACAACATCAACGACGACCTCATGGTGATGGTCGCTACCGACCGCATCTCGGCATTCGACGTCGTGCTGCCCAAGGGTATCCCTTTCAAGGGTCAGGTGCTCAACCAGATTGCCGCCAAGTTCCTCGATGCATCGGCAGACATCGTCCCCAACTGGAAACTCGCCACTCCCGACCCCATGGTGACCGTAGGTTTGAAGTGCGAAGGCTTCCGCGTGGAAATGATTATTCGCGGCTACCTGACAGGTTCGGCATGGCGTGAGTACAAGGCTGGCAACCGCACCCTTTGCGGTATCACTCTGCCCGAGGGAATGCGTGAGAACGAGAAGTTCCCAGAGCCCATCATCACCCCCACCACCAAGGCAGACGAGGGTCACGACGAGAACATCTCAAAGGAAGAAATCATCGCTCAGGGCATTGTGAGCAAGGAGGACTACGAGGTGATGGAGAAATATACCCGTGCTCTCTTCGACCTCGGCACGAAGATTGCCGCCGAGAAGGGCCTCATCCTTGTGGACACCAAGTACGAGTTTGGCAAGCGTGACGGCAAGGTCTATCTAATTGACGAGGTACACACCCCCGACTCCAGCCGCTACTTCTATGCCGAGGGCTATCAAGAGAAGTTCGAGAAGGGCGAACCACAGAAGCAACTCTCCAAGGAGTTTGTGCGTCAGTGGCTCATCGACCACAACTTCATGAACCAGCCCGGACAGGTGATGCCCGAAATCACGGACGAATACGCCAAATCGGTCAGCGAACGTTACATCGAACTGTACGAACACATCATCGGCGAGAAATTCGTAAAGGAAGAAAGCAATGAGGACATTGCTGCCCGCATCGAAAAGAACGTATTGGCATATCTCGCGAAGAAATAATGTACGAACAGGAGCAGATTAAGCCTTACGGCGACCAAGGCACAAAGCGTGAGCAAGTGGAGCAGATGTTTGACAACATCGCTCACTCCTACGACACACTGAACCACACCCTCAGTTTCGGCGTTGACCGCCTCTGGCGAAACGCCGCCATCAACTATCTGCTACCGTTCTTTCCCCAGAAAGCAAACACCCCGAACGGCCTCCCTCCCCATAGAGGGGAAGGCCCAGGGAGGGGGTCTGTACTCGACATTGCCACCGGCACTGGCGATTTCGCTATCCTTGCTTTTCAAAAACTACAACCACAACGCATCATCGGCATCGACATCAGCGAAGGGATGATGGCAATTGGGCGTGAGAAAGTAGCGGAACTGGGACTTTCTGACCGCATCACTTTCCAGAACGAAGACTGCGCTGCCCTTTCCTTTGCCGACAACTCCTACGACGCTGTCATCTCCGCTTTTGCGTTAAGGAACTTCCAGAACCTCGATGACTGTTTGAAGGAGATGCACCGTGTGATGAAAGAGGACGGGCACCTCTCCGTCATCGATCTCTGCACACCAGTCTCTTTCCCCATGAAGCAACTTTTCTATATATATAAGAAATGTGTCATGCCGCTGATGGGAAAACTCCTCTCCCACGACTCCACCGCTTACACCTACCTGCCCGACACGATGGATGCCGTGCCCCAAGCGGAACGCATGCAAAGCATCATCCAACAGGCAGGCTTCCACCACGTCAATTTCCGCCGCCTCCCCTTCGGCATGTGCATCCTCTATACCGCAGAAAAATAACGGAGCCATGAGCGAACAGAATGAGACACACCGCATGGGGCAGCGATGTCAGAAGAAGAACTACCGATTGCCAGAGACTTACCACATCACCATCAATGTGGCAGAACGGCAATGGCAGCCGTTTGGGCAGGTGGTGGGAAATCTTGACAAGCCCGATGATGATGCAGATGCCCCAAAAGTTGCTCTGACCGACATCGGCAAGATGGTGGAAGAGGAACTAACGAAAAGCATCACGGCACACTATCCTATGATTGAGATACAGGACTATGTGGTGATGCCCGAACATTTACACTTTATCGTCGTGGTGCACAACAGCATCATCAGCAGAAATGGAAGAGAGACCCACCTTGGGCAGGTCATCGCTGGCTTCAAGAAAGGCTGCAACCGCCGCTATTGGGAAATGACTGGCATGACCGCAAATGGGCAGCAGGGAAAATCTGCTGACGCAAGGGAGGAAGAGGCACAACGGAGGGCGACGCGGGAGCAGCAGGGCAAACCTGCTGACGCAAGGGCGGAAAGCACAAGCCCCTTGCGCCATGCGGTTTACCCGCATGGTTTCAAAGTCCCCTCCACTGGCACCACTAACCGCCCACCCCTCTTCGCCTACGGCTATGTCGATGTCATGCCACTCCAACCAGGCCAACTCGAAACTCAACGCCGCTACATCCACAATAACCCACGCAGCCGCCTCATGCGCACCAGCAACCACAACCTGCAAAGCCCACAACGAGGCGGTATCAACACCGCCCTCAAGCTCCCGGCTCTGAAAGGCTACTTGCAACGCGAATGCGGCACATCCCTCTTCGATGAAGACAAATGGGGAAGCATCCAAAAGCGACTGCTCATTAACGATGGGATGGTGACCTGCGACAGTTACGGTAACCGTCAATTGCTACAATACCGCTTGCTCCCCGTGGTGTGTCATCGCAAGGACAAAGCCTCCTTTCCACAGCAGAAACAACAATGTCTCACAGCCGCGGCTGAAGGAGCCATCCTCGTCTCTGCCCGTATTGCCAAAGGCGAACAGGAAATCATTGATATAGCCATCCAACAAGGATTCCCTGTCATCACCATAGAAGACAACGGCTTGCCTGAACTGTACCATCCCTCGGAGCGACGCATTGACCTATGTGCCACAAACAAACTGCTCATCGTCACCCCTTGGCGTTACATCTATCGACACACCCACGAACCCCTCTCCGTGGCAGAATGCAAGACCATGAACTGCATGGTTCAGGCATTATGCCGCACAAAAGACTCGTGGTGGATTAACAAAACAAAAATATGATACTAAAACATTTCTATCAAAAAGCCATCTTAACCAGCCTTCTCATCTTCGTCTGCCTCGTCGCAAGCGCAGCCGTACCTGACAGCATCAGGCAGAACTTGGAGGACTTCAAAGCCGTTATCCATCTGGCCGAGTGCGACTACGCTCCATTCAAATTCAAAGTGACAAATAAGAACAAGAAAGAGTACAATGCTTTGAAGAAACGGCTTGGGAAAGACCTTACGAAAGGCAGACGGACTTGGCAGGATGCTGTTTGTGCATACGTGGGATGGTTTGGAGATTTTCACTTTGGTGTCTATGGCAATGATGATATCACGGCAAACTACTATAAATATGCAAGAAAACGCATCGACTACCATGAGTTGATGGAAACTTACGACCCCAAGATGTTGTCGTGCAAGGTCAACAAGGATACATATCTCATCCGCTTCCCATCGTGCATCGGAACTCAGGAATTGGCAGAGAAGTTCGTACAGGAATACAAAGCTTCGGGATGCCCAAATCTAATCATCGACATCCGTGGGAATATGGGCGGACAGGACGAGAGCTTTGAGCCATTACTGAAATTGCTGTATGATTATCCCGACGGAAAGCGAGATGGCTCCGTATTTCGCTATACCAAAGCATCTATTGAACGATCCGAGTGGACATTAGAGGACTTGGAAGACTTAGGCTATCCAACAGACATTGAACACGCTCCCGAATATGTCGTCAAAATAGCAGACGGTTCTCCTTTGACGTTCGATACCATCTATGAATACCCTAAAAAAGCGGCACTCATCATCGACAATATGGTTGCCAGTTCTGGCGAACAAGCGGTCTTGAACACCAGATTAGCCAGTCTCCGTACTACGATTTATGGACGCGACAATACGATGGGCTGCATTGATACTGGTAATTGTAGAGTTTACGAATCTGCCCGCAAACCGCTCATAATACAATACCCGACAACCTATTCCACGCGCTATGAGAAAGGTACTACTGTTGACCTCATAGGCATAATCCCAGATGTCCGCATCACCCTCCTATATCCAAAGCATCTTACTGACAACATCGACGAATGGGTGCTGTGGGTGGCTGATGATTTAAAGAAACCAAAATAAACAACAAAATAATGAACACATACGGATTGATTGGCTATCCACTCGGACATTCGTTCTCTCGCAAGTTCTTCACGGAAAAATTCGCGAGGGAAGAACGAGAGGCACAGTATTTGAACTTTGAGATTCCAAGCATTGAGGAGTTTCCCGATGTGGTGAAGAACAACCCTGAATTGAAGGGTTTGAATGTGACGATTCCTTACAAGCAGCAGGTGATGCCGTATCTGGATGGCATCAGCGAGGAGGCGAAGGCAATTGGTGCGGTGAATGTGGTGCAGGTCTCGAAAGAAGGACTGATTGGCTACAACAGCGATGTGATTGGCTTTGTCAACAGCATACGCCCTTTGCTAAAGCCTCATCACAAGAAGGCACTCATCCTCGGCACTGGCGGTGCATCAAAGGCGATTCATTATGGGCTGACAAAGAAACTGGGCATGGAAACGCTGTTTGTCAGCCGTTCGGCACGAGAAGGAGTGATTACCTATCACGACATCACGCCCGACACGCTCAAAGAATATGAGGTGATTGTGAATTGCTCGCCTGTCGGCATGTTCCCTCATGTGGATGAATGCCCTGCCCTCCCCTACGAGGCCATGAGCGAAGCGAACCTGCTGTATGACCTCGTTTACAATCCAGAAGAAACACTTTTCATGAAGAAAGGTGCGGAACAAGGAGCCACCGTAAAGAACGGGCTTGAAATGCTGCATCTGCAAGCCCTTGCTTCGTGGGAGTTTTGGGGAAATGGAGAATAAATCCAGATTCTTTATAAAAACAAAAGTGCAGAACCCTATTCGGATTCTGCACTTTCTGGCTGCATTTCAACTGCCGGAGCGACATCACCACCCTCACCTCCATCAGCAGCGTCATCACTCTCGTCATCGTCTTGACTCGACAAATGAGATACATAGACAGAGGCACCAATGTAGGTGTTACGTGGAATATCCTCTTTAGCGGCAGGATATTTGCCATGATATTGCGGGAAGTTCTTGTCTGCCAATACCTTATCCATGAAATAGCCAAACACAGGAAGTGCCGTTCGGCTGCCCTGCCCCAAAGCCCCTGTGCGGAAATGGATGCAACGGTACTCACCACCAACCCATGCTCCACCCACAAGACCTGGAGCACAACCCACAAACCACGCATCGGAATGGTTGGAAGAAGTACCTGTCTTACCACCCAACTCCGTGTCGTAGCAATGTACATACTCCCACAATGCTTGCGAAGTGCCACCAGGCTCGTGCATTCCCGCATAAAGAATCCGTTGCAGATAGAAAGCAGTTTTGTAACGTATGACTTGCTGGGCTGCTGGTTCATCACGGTCACAATCATATACAACTGTGCCATCGCGGTCAATTACCTTCGTGACCAAAATTGGCCGCCGCTGCTTACCGTCATTCATTGCGGTACAATACCCATCCACCAACTCCAACAAGTTCATATCAGACGAACCAAGTGCCAAGGCAGGTGTAGGGTCAAGTTTACTTTCTATACCCATTTTATGGGCAATGTCAACCACATTGTCAATCCCTGTTTCCTGCCCCAGTTTGACCGCTATCGTATTGATAGACTGAGCAAAAGCCGACTTCAGCGGCATCATGACACCCGTACAATGTCCGCTGGAGTTATGAGGTGTCCAAATCTTCATCTTGCCTGGATTCTGGGCATCAGGTACTTGGATAGAAATCGGTTCGTCGCGATAATAGGAGGTCGGTGTAATGTCATCATGACCCTCAAAGGCTGAAGCATAAACGAACAACTTGAAGGTGGAGCCAGGTTGACGCATCGCCTTCACCTTGTCGTACTTCCAACTGTTGAAATCAATATCCCCCACCCAAGCACGCACATAACTCGTTTGAGGTTCCATCGCCACAAAACCACAATGCATGAACTTCACCATATAACGGATGGAATCCATCGTGCTCATTTCCATTTCGGTCAAGTGTTTCGGATTGTTGTAATCGAACACCTTCACCAGATGGGACTGATTCATATAGTAATCAATGGAATCGGCATCGCCATCGAACTTTTCTGACAAAATCTTATAATATTCCGTTCGCTTGGCAATATCTTCAATGAAATTAGGAATCTCCTGTCCACGCTCATCACGCCAAGGAGATTTGGTGCCCCAATGCTGATTGAAACGCTGCTGAATGACACGCATCTGCTTCTGCACCGCCTGTTCGGCATATCGCTGCATTCGGGTGTCGATAGTCGTATAGATTTTCAGCCCGTCAGAATACAGGTCAATGTGATTTTCTTCACACCAATCCTCCAAATAATCCTTGATGGCCTCACGGAAATACTGTGCCTCCCCATCATAGGTCTTCTCCACATTGTAATTCAAGTTGATAGGAATCTGAGTGAGGGAGTCTAATTCGTGACGAGTCAACTTGTCATGGGTAAACATATTGTTCAACACGACATTTCGACGTTCAAAACTCTTGTCTGGATGTACTTTGGGATTGTAGGTGGTCGTTGCTTTCAATAGTCCGACCAACACCGCCGCCTGCTCTGCGGTGAGGTTCTGAGGAGTGGTCTTAAAGTAAGTCCTGGCTGCGGTCTTGATGCCGTATGCGTTGGAGCCAAAATCCACCGTGTTCAGATAGAGGGTCAGGATGTCCTCCTTGCTGTACATGTTCTCTATCTTAATGGCGGTAATCCATTCCTTCGATTTCATGATGAGGATGCGAAGTCCAGGCACCTTGCCCAACAACCCCGTAGAATATTGGGAACGAATCTTGAAGAGATTCTTCACCAACTGCTGTGTGATGGTGCTGGCACCACGTGGATTGCCCCGAGCAATATCTTTGAATGCCGCAAAAAGTCCTTGATAATCAATGCCATGATGCAGATAGAAACGTTCATCTTCTGTCGAGATGAGAGCATCCACCACATAAGGAGAGATGTCTTCAAACTTCACAGGCGAACGATTCTCATTGAAGAACTTGCCCATCAGCACACTATCGGCACTGTAGATATAAGAAGCCTCATTGGTAATCGGATTCTGAATGACTTCCATCGTTGGTGACACGCCAAAAAGCCCGAGGAAGTTAACATCGACTGCACCCAGATAAAGAAAAAAGAGAACAAAAAAGGAGGCTATCAGAGTGACAAACCTCTGATACCACCTACCTTTGTACTGGCTCACATACCAAGCCCATACCACCTTGATAGAATGCCATGTCTTATTCAACATCGATTTCATGTCCTATTACTTTTAACATTTCTGCCGTACTCATTTTATCTGCGTCAAGCCAATGAATATCAGCATCATGCTTATACCATGTCATCTGTTTCTTTGCATACACTCTCGTGTTCTTCTTGATTCGCTCCACCGCCATCGGAAGTTCCCATTCTCCATCCAGCACCTTGAACAGTTCCTTGTACCCAACCGTATTGAGAGAATTGAGATGCCGCAAAGGATACACTCGCCTCACTTCGTCCAAGAAGCCATTTTTCATCATCTGCTCCACACGCTGATTGATACGACTGAAGAGATTTTCACGTTCCCGCTTCAAACCAAACTTGACAATACGGAAAGGTCGGTCTTTCTGACTGTTGGTACGAAAGGACGTGTAGGGTTTCCCTGTCATGTAGCAGATTTCCAAAGCGTGAACAACTCGCTTGTGGTTCTTCTTGTCCACAATGTCATAATATGTGGGGTCAAGCAGTTTCAGTTCTGCCAGCAGTTGGTCAAGCCCTTCGGTTTCAAACCGCTGTTTCAGTTCCGTTCTCGTCACGTCATCTACCGTCGGGATATCGTCAATGCCTTTAGTCACCGCATCGATGTACATCATACTGCCACCAGAGAGAAGCACCGTATCGTATTCTTTGAAGAGGTCATCAAGCAGACAAAGTACATCCTTTTCATATTCTGCCGCACTGTAATACTCATCCAACTGAAGCGTATGCACAAAATAGTGTTTCACACGTGCCAACTCCTCTGCAGTAGGAGCAGCCGTACCTATCTTGATGTCCTTGTAAATCTGGCGAGAATCGGCATTGATAATAGGACATCCAAAGTGTTCTGCCACCAGAAGACTCAACTCTGTCTTTCCCACACCTGTAGGCCCCAACAACACAAGAAGATTTTTCATGTTCCAACACTTCCCTCCGTCTTTCTGACAACCAGAGAGATACATCATGTGTGCGTCCTTATCCCATTGCACCGATGAAAACTAAATCGCCCTTTTGCGAAATGTGCATATCAAGCCTCACCACGTATTTCACGCCATAATCCATCAAAATCTGCACATCGGCATAGATTTCATCCTTTCCGGGGTCATAGCAAGTCTTTTTCACCTTCATCGACTTGATGCGACTGAGTTCGGGAGTGATATAGTAAAAACCTTTCTTGACTTTCCCCACCAAAAACTCTGCCACAAACTGCTCGGTGCGACCTTCGAGGAAGTTGTCATGCTGTTCGGTCACATAGTCGGGGTCGAAGAACTCCAACGTGTCATACAAATCGCCGCGCATCAAGGTGGCAATGAAACTTTCGGTGATGTTCTTCACCGTCTTCTTGTTGTATCCCTGCGCATTGACACAAACACATGCCATCATCGCGACAATCAAAAACAAGCCCCATCTTTTCATATTCCAGAACAGTTTTTCTATATTCAAAAATGATTAGAACTCGTCGCTGATGTCAAAACCCTCAAGGTCTATCTCGCTACTATCTATTTCGTCACCAAACATATCCTCGTCCTCCATCACAGAAGAGGTTTCTATGATGGGATTACGGGCAAACATCTCATCAAAATCCAAGGTTTGTACAGGTGGTTCACCCAACGAACGCGTCACCTTGCCATGAGCCAACGACTTACCCGTCTTGATTTCAGACAACTCAATGAAAAACACACGGTCAGCCAGAGGGTCAAACGTATAAAGAAGATGCTGCTTTTCATCCTCCAAGAACTCGCTTAACTCCGTTTCTGCCATGATGTAGTTATCCTCATCGGCATCGGTGTCCATTTCCTCCAACGTAATCTCCTGCCCCTTTTCCCATCCGTTTTCACAAATGGTGAAGGAGGTCATTTGATTATCCTCATAACCACACGACTCAAGTATCAACTTGTGCAGTTCCAGAAACTTGGCGTCTGCGTCAATCTGTATTTCTCTCATGAAGCCATCCACTTCATCAGAAATGAGGGTGAATCTGTAAATCATAGTTGAGAATTATCGGATAATACCTCTTTGAGAATTAGAAACAAAATCGATGATGTATTCAATCTCCTTGCTCATCGGCACTTCGCTCTGGATGGCGGCAATCGCCTCGTTAACCGTAAGATTGCACTGATAAATCAAACGGTAGGCGTGGCTGATGTTGTCCACCACCTCACGACTAAAACCACGACGACGCAGACCTATGATATTCAGACCAGCATACGCCACAGGTTCACGGCCAGCCATCACGAAAGGCGGAATATCTTTGCTGGTACGTGTACCACCCTGCACCATCACATAACCGCCAATGCGGCAGAACTGATGCACCAGCACCACGGCAGAGATGATGGCATTGTCATCGATAATCACCTCACCAGCCAACTTCGTAGAATTGCCCATAATGATACCATTGCCAAACACGCAGTCGTGGGCAATGTGGGCATTCTCCATGATAAGGTTGTTGCTGCCCACAATCGTTTTGCCCTTGCTGGCTGTGCCGCGATGGATGGTCACATTCTCACGAATCTTATTGTTGTCGCCAATCTCCACGGTCGTCTCTTCACCTTTGAACTTCAAGTCCTGTGGCACAGCACCTATCACAGCACCAGGAAACAGCGTGTTGCCATTGCCGAGGCGAGTACCGGAAAGCAGTGTCACACTGTTCATCAATACGTTGTTGTCGCCAACTGTCACATTCTTATCAATGAAACAGAAAGGACCGATCTCGCAATTCTCACCAATCTTTGCTTCTGGGTCGATGAATGCTAATGGACTAATTTTTACCATATCTCGTATCTTATTTATTCTTAACAATTTGTGCAGTAAATTCCGCCTCTGCAGCCACGGTCTCTCCCACGAAGACAAGGCCCGCCATCGTTGCAATGCCACGACGCAGAGGTCCCATCATCTTCACCTTGAAAATAAGCGTGTCGCCAGGCACTACCTTGCGACGGAACTTCACATTATCAATCTTCAGGAAGTAAGTGGACCAGCGTTCGGGCTCCTCCACGTTGCTCAACACCAACAGACCACCAGCCTGTGCCATTGCCTCCACAATGAGAACACCTGGCATAACAGGTTCCTCTGGGAAGTGCCCCGCGAAGAAAGGTTCATTGCTGGTTACATTCTTAACAGCCACAATTTCAGCCTCATCCACAGAAATCACCTTGTCCACCAACTGCATTGGATAGCGATGAGGAAGCAAATGACGAATCTTGTTCACATCCATCAAAGGCTCATTGTTCGGGTCGTATGCAGGGCACTGCACCTCATGCTTTTTGATATCTTTCTTTATCGCACGCGCGAACTTATTATTTATAGTATGACCGGGTTTAGTGGCAATGACACGTCCAAGAATAGGCTTACCCACCAACGCAAGGTCACCAATAATGTCAAGCAACTTATGACGAGCGGTCTCGTTGTCCCACATGAGTGGCTTATGATTGATATATCCCAGACGGGTGGCATCCATGTGAGGAATACCCAATGTATCAGCCAACTTGTCGTAACGATCCTGTGGCAACTCACGCTCATAGATAACAATCGCGTTGTCGAGGTCACCACCTTTAATGAGTCCGAGATTCAAAAGAGGCTCAATTTCACGTACAAAGACGAATGTACGTGCCGATGCGATCTCTGTAGGGAAGTCGGCGATGTCGTCAAGATTAGCAAACTGGTTGTCAAGAATCTTCGAGTCGAAAGCAATTTGTGCGTTAACACAGAAATGGTCGTCTGGCAAGAGAATCAAGTGTTCCCCATTCTCGCCTTTCACTTCCATTTTATGCTTCACTACATAGAGATCCTTTTTGGCGTCCTGTTCCTGCAAGCCAATTTTTTGTATTTCTTCCACAAAAGGATAGGCGCTGCCATCCAAAATCGGCATTTCTGGACCATCCAACTGAATCAGACAATTGTCGATGCCGCTTGCATAGAGTGCCGCCATCGCGTGTTCAATGGTGCTAATCTTAATGTCACCTTTCACCAAAACAGTGCCGCGCTGTGTGTCACCCACAAAGTCAGCATTACAGTCCACGATGGGCTGTCCTTCTATATCTGTTCGCTGAATCTTATATCCGTAATTTTCTTCAGCAGGGTTGAACACGGCAGTGATAAACTGTCCCGTGTGAAGTCCCTTGCCTTTTACCGTGAAAGACGCTTTCAGGGTTTGTTGCTTTTGCATTGCTTTTATTGAGTTGTTTTAACGTTAAGTCGTTAGTTAATTATTTCCTTTCAGTTCGGCAATTTCCTTTTTCAGTTGTGCCACCTCTTTCAGCAGGTCGGGCAGGGAGTTAAGTGCCGCCATATTCTTGGCAAACTTCTTGTGCTCCACAGCAGGATAACCCATCAGAGTTGCGCCACCCTTCTTGGCGAGGTTGCCGCCAGCAAGACCTGCTTGTGCTCCTATCGTAGTGTGGTCACCCACTTTCAAGTGACCCGCGATGCCTACTTGCCCTGCAAACACGCACCATTCGCCCACTTTCGAACTGCCAGCCACACCCACCTGAGCAGACATGACGGTATTCTGTCCCACTTCCACGTTATGGGCAATTTGCACCAGATTGTCGAGTTTCACGCCCTTGCGGACAATGGTGCTTCCCATCGTTGAACGGTCGATGCAGGTGTTAGCGCCAATCTCCACATTGTCCTCGATGGTCACAATGCCAATCTGCGGAATCTTATCGTAGCCCTCTGCTGTCGGTGCAAAACCAAAACCGTCGGCACCAATCACACAACCTGCATGAAGAATGCAGTTGCTGCCAACGATACAATCGTGGTAAACAACTGCATTGCTATAGATTTCGGTGTTACTGCCCACTTTGGCATTTCGCCCGATGGTAACGTGAGGATGAAGCACCACTCCATCGCCAATTTCCACTCCCTCGGCAATCGCGACAAATGGTCCGATGTAACAATCCTTACCTATTTTTGCCGATTTGTCGATGAACGCCAAAGAGTCTATGCCGACTCGCTTCTGCTGCATACTCTGATAAAGTTGCAGAAGTTTCGCTACCGATTCGTAAGCATTGTCCACCCTCACCAACGTGGCAGCCACGGGCTGAGAAGGTTGAAAATCCTTGTTAACCAGTACAATGCTTGATTTTGTCTCGTAAATATAATGTTCGTATTGTAGGTTTGCAAGAAATGACAATGCTCCTTCAACACCTTCTTCAATTTTTGCGAATGTGCTGATGACAGTATCAGGATTACCCTCCACTGTTCCGCCTGTAAAACCTGCAATCTGTTGCGCGGTAAATACCATCTATTTTCTCTTTAATTACGTAATATGCTTGCAAAGTTAGGAAAGATTTTCGACATAACGGCAATTTCTTCCATTTTTTCACTACCTTTGCACCATAAAACTTCCAAATAGACAAAAAAACTTGATAAATATGGCTATCGACAACAAGCAGAGGTACATGATGCGTGGCGTGAGTGCCGCAAAGGAAGATGTGCATAATGCCATCAAAAATATCGATAAAGGAATCTTCCCACAAGCGTTCTGTAAGATTATCCCCGACATCCTCGGAGGTGACCCCGAGTATTGCAATATCATGCACGCAGATGGGGCTGGCACAAAGTCCAGTTTGGCATATATGTACTGGAAAGAGACGGGCGACCTCTCGGTGTGGAAGGGCATCGCACAGGACGCACTCATCATGAACACGGACGACCTGCTGTGTGTGGGTGCGGTCGATAACATCCTCGTTTCCAGCACCATCGGACGCAACAAAATGCTGATTCCGGGCGAAGTGATTTCCGCCATCATCAACGGCACGGACGAACTGCTGGCAGAGATGCGGAACATGGGCATCGGCATCTATGCCACGGGAGGCGAAACCGCCGATGTGGGCGACTTGGTGCGTACCATCATCGTGGACAGCACGGTCACCTGCCGCATGAAACGAAGTGACGTGATTGACAACGCGAACATTCGTCCAGGGGATGTGATTGTAGGCCTATCTTCATGTGGACAAGCCACATACGAGAAGGAGTACAACGGCGGCATGGGCAGCAACGGACTGACTTCTGCTC
>CALAVF010000209.1 GCA_937892315.1 uncultured Prevotellaceae bacterium
CAGAAGACGGCATACGAGAAGGAATGCTTCGGCCCACTACAGGGAAGGTTCCTTCGGGCGAGATGAAGCGTTCCAAGATGACAGACCACTTCTGCATACGCTTCCGAACCTCCTTCACACGATTGTTGGCGGTGTTGCGTTTGCCATCCTTTGCACGAATGAGGTAGCCATTGTTACCCTGACGGGCACTAATCATCTCCAGACATTCCAAGTACATCGGTTGGATGACGAAAGAATTGTAGTAGTCGAAAGCAAACGAAGGACCATCTGAGTAGATGCCGTCGCCAATGTACCACTCTTCCACCTTGCTCATGGCTGTCTTGATGCGGAAAGCATCATAATCGGCTCCCACATACATGAGGAAACTTTCCTCCATGCCGACGAAAAGGAACCAATTGGTGTAAGGAGGGTCATAACGGCGTAAGCCCTTGATTTCCTTGATGTAAAGGTCTTTGGTCTCCTGTGGCAGCGGCACCCAAAGCGAGTCATAGCCACGATAGAGACCTTCCACCACGTAGGCACCATCGACAAGGGTCTGACCTCCGTTTTCCCATCCCAAGCGGTCAGGCGATTGAGGGTCAACGGCGTTGATAATCGCCTTGCGAGTCCACTCACGGAGTTGTTTCCGCTTGGCACTCTCAGCCGTTTCGTCATCAGGCAGGTTGAGCCACGGAGCCAGCCCCGCCAAAAGGCGACCAAAAGCCTCCATGTATGCCACCTTCTTGTCGCGGTTGTCCCACGTAGGCGACAATTCCAAGTTTTTGTTGCCACCAGCGGTGTCCATCACTTGCTGAAGTTTGCCCTCAGCCATGTTTTTCATCACGGGTTCTGCCATCTGATACATGATGTCCACCCACACTTCGCGGTCGGTCTTCTGCTTACCCTTGGGTGCAGCCGACATCGACATTGGCAGCACAAGCATTGCCAACAGAATGATTGTCAGTCGTTTCATATCGGTTTTAGGTTAATTAGTTGTAACGTTCAAATTCTGTCACCAAGTTGCCGTTCATCAGCACAAGGCTGTCGGCGGTGAGTTGCATAATTTCGAAGGTATCGACAGCGGCAGGCCTCTCCTCGCCCAGTTTCTTGGGAGAGTGCAGCAGCAGAAGTCCATCCTTCACCTGCCATGAATCATAGTCAATCGCCATGTCGTAGGTGGAGGCACGACCGCCAGAGTTCAATTCGAGACTCTGTTCCCGCCCGTCCTGACCGCGTTGCGACCACAGGTGCTGCAAGGCGGTTAGGTTGACTGCCACCGAGGCGATGTTGTCGTCCTCTGTCACATTATATATCATCTCCATTTCGTCGCCCACATGCACACCGCCCATCACGGCTTGACCGTTCACGGTGATATACAGCGTGTCACCATCGTCGTTGATAAACTCCAGCACGTTCATGCTCGTGCCGTCGCCAATGGTGCCATGTGCCTCAAAGATGCCAGGAATCTCATCCAGTGGCTGGATGTTCACCACTGGTTGCACCACAGGTTTCTTCTTCTCTTCGCAAGAAACGAACAGCAGCACAGCCATTGACATCAGAAGAATGCTTACTTTTCTCATGGTTCGCTTTTCTTAGTTGACATGCAAAGATAACACATAATTTTCAGAATCCCCACACGTTTCCAGATTTGTTTTCGTCCAAAGCCTCACTTTTCCCTCTTTCATCCCTCGTTTTATCGTTTCACGGCTCATCAAAGACAAAAATCGTATCTGGTCGGAACACGATACCAGTACACGTATGAATTCATGTCGAGGGTTTGTATGAATACAATACCCGTACATGAATTGATACGCAACGAGGGAACGACGTAGGGGGCACAACAAAAAAGAAGTGCCTCCAACGGAAAAACCGCTGAAGGCACGACTGTTTTTTATCTCTCCATTCGATAAAAATTACACAAGATGACGAATGAGTTCCTCCTTGTCACCATAGAGCATGTCGATGACAGGAATCTCAATCATGGTGTAAGCACCGGGCTGCTGCTTGAGTGAGGCACGAGCCACATTGACAAGCACCTGAGCCGTAAGAGCCGGGTTGTTAATCTTCATGTCGAACTCAAAGAGTTGGTTGTGCGTCTTGCCCGACACACCCTTGCGAACGAGGTTGACACCATGACCCACATCGTTGAGGGCATCAACAGATGGTACCTGCTGCACGTGCGTCTCGTCGTTGACGAAGTAAGGGTCTGCCTTGATGGCAGCCTCAACAGTCTTGAAATCGGCACCGTCTTCCAGTTCCACATACACCATACGGCGATGGATGCCTGTGCCAACAGGGATGGTCATGGAGAGAGCATCTTTCACGCCATCGATAGCACGAACAGCCACAGAGTGACCCATAGAGCGACCAGGACCGAAGTTGGTATAACTGATGCCCTTGGGGGCGAGGCTTTCCATGAGCGAACGCACGATAGAATCGGAGCCTGGGTCCCAACCTGCAGAGATGACGCTGACGGCATTGTTTGCCTTGGCTACAGCATCGAGGCTGCGACGGAGGTCAACAATCTGGGTGTGGATGTCGAAAGAGTCCACGGTGTTGATGCCGAGGGCGAGGCACTGCTTCGCATACTCCTCCACCTTACGGGTAGGGGTGGCGAGGATAGCAACCTGCACGTTCTGAAGTTCTTTGATGTCCTTTACTACGGGATAGTTGGCAAGTTCTGCGGGCTTGTTGAGGTCGCCGTTGCGACGAACCACACCCACGCACTCCATGTCTTGCGACGCTTCAATCGCCTCGAGTGCATACTTGCCGATATTGCCATAACCAACGATGGCGACACGAACCTTTGCCATAATTTTGTGTTGTTTTTAAGAAAGAAGGCAGCAACACAAAGTTGCTGCCTTACATATTATAATAATGTATTATGCTTTGGGAAGTTGTACAGTCTCTTCGCCTGCCTCCTTGATGCGAGCACCCATGACGAGGTAAGCAGTAGGAGCAGCAATGAAGAGTGACGAACTTGTACCGATGATGACACCCAGCATCATGGCGAATGCGAAGGCACGGATGCTATCGCCGCCAAGAACGAAGATGACAAGCAGCACAATGAACGTAGAAACAGATGTGTTGATGGTACGTGCGAGAGTGCTGTTCAAGGCATCGTTGAAGATACGCTGACGGTCACGCTTCGGATAGTTCTTGAACACCTCACGGATACGGTCGAAGATAACCACCTTGTCGTTGATGGAGTAACCAATCACCGTCAAGATTGCACCGATAAACGTCTGGTCAACCTCCAGCGAGAAGCCAATCCAACCGTAGCAGAGTGAGAACATACCGATAACGAGCACGGTATCGAGCGTCAAAGCCACGATAGAGCCTACAGAGTATGCCACATTGCGGAAACGGACAAGGATATAGACGAAGATGACTACGATGGCGAAGAGCACTGAAAGGATGGCGCCACGCAGAATGTCAGATGCGATGGCAGGACCCACTTTCTGAGAAGAAACGATAGAACCACCTGCACGGTTGTCGCGGTCGAGGAATGCCTCTTCTGAAACAGATGCATCAACCATGCCGCCGTCAACAAATGCCTGATAGAGCAGAGACTCGATGCGAGCATCAGCCTCAGAACTATTGTCGTTGATGTTGAAGTTGGTAGAAACACGGATGTTGTTGCCCTCTGTACCCAGTGCAATCACGGTCACGTTGATGGCTTCGTCATCCTTGTTGTTGGCTTCGAACTGCTTCACGATAGCAGCCTTCACGTTCTCTGGCTCTACCTGCTTCACAAACTCAACCTTGTAGTTGCGACCGCCCGTAAAGTCAATAGACTGGCTCAAGCCACGGATGGCGAAACTGGCGAGGGCGATGAGCAGGAAGGCACCGAATGCGATGAATGACTTCTTGTAGTTACCCATGAAGTTGTACTTCGTGTCCTTCATCATGTTCTGAGAGAACTTGGTGGTGAAAGTCAAATCCTGCCACTTGCCACGGTTGAGGAAGTGCTCGTAAGCGATACGAGTCAACCAAACTGCGGTGAAGAATGAGCAGACGATACCAATGATAAGAGTTGTTGCGAAACCCTTGATTGGACCTGTACCGAAGTTATAAAGGATAACACCCGTGAGGATGGTAGTCACGTTCGAGTCGAAGATGGCCGAGAACGCATTGCTGTAACCTGCTGCCACAGCCGCGTTGATGTGCTTGCCCGAACGCATTTCTTCCTTGGTACGCTCGTAGATGAGCACGTTGGCATCGACCGCCATACCGAGGGTCAGCACCATACCGGCAATACCAGACATGGTCAATGCTGCACCCAGCGAGGTGAGGATACCGAACGAGAAGAAGAAGTTGAGAATCAAGGCACAGTTAGCAACCATACCTTCACGCACACCGTACATGAGCACCATGTAGAGCATCAGCACGATGAAAGCGACAATACAAGAGATGAAACCTGCCTTAATGGACTGAGCACCGAGGGTTGGACCTACGATGTCCTCCTGAATGATGCTGGCAGGAGCAGGCATCTTACCTGACTGGAGCACGTTTGCCAAGTCCTTTGTTTCATTGACCGTGAAACTACCAGAAATCTGGGTGTTGCCACCATCAATCTTGTTCATGACGTTTGGAGCACTATAAACAAGGTTATCGAGCACGATGGCAACGCAATGGTTCACGTTTGCCTCAGTCAAGGCAGCCCACTTACGAGCACCTTCTGTGTTCATCTTCATGCTGACAACAGGGTTGCCATACTGGTCGAAGTCATCCTTTGCCTCAGTCACAACCTCGCCCTCCAATGGAGCACGACCGTTCTGACCTGTGGTGCGGATAGCATAAAGTTCGAAAATCTTGCCTGCCTTATCCATCGACTTCACACCCCACTTGAGTGAGAGGTCTGCTGGGAAAATCTGTTTGGCAATCTCAGAACTGAGAAGTGCGTTGATTTCGGCTGTGTCAAGTGCTTGAGCAAGACCTACCATACAACCACGCTGAGCACCTGTTGGCTGGAGCATTGCAAAGAGAGGATTCTCCTTCTTTGCCTCCTCGCTTGCCTTGGAAGCCTTGGCGGAAGTGGCGGTAGCCTCAACATCCTTCACCTGAGCGAGCACACTGGCAGCGTTGCTGCTTGAGTCAGCCTTCTCTTCTGCGGGAGCGGCTTCTGCCTCAACAGAATCTGCAACCTCCTCAACCTTGCCACCATTGCGGAGAGCCGTGTTGAGTTGTGAGAGATAAGGGGCAACCTGCGGAGCATCGTAAGTCTCCCAGAACTCGAGGTTTGCACTACCCTGGAGGAGTTTACGCACACGCTCTGGCTCCTTGATACCAGGCAGTTCGACCATGATGCGTCCGCTCTGACCTTCAATCTTCTGAATGTTAGGCTGAACCACACCGAAGAGATCGGAAGAGCGTCGTGTAGGGAAAGAGTG